>QHSM01000274.1 GCA_003221595.1 Candidatus Rokuibacteriota bacterium
TATCCTCGATCGGCTTTGCGCTGGTGGTGGCGACGGTCGTCGGGCTCGCTGGCGGCTACTGGCTGGACCGGTGGCTGGGGACGGCACCCTGGCTCATGCTGATCGGGCTCGGGTTCGGCATCGCCGCAGGATTCGTGAACCTCTTTCGATCGGTGAAGCGCGCCGAGCGGGAGCTTGATGACTCCAAGTGAGCTGAGAAGGCGGGTGACGCTCGACACCTGTGCGGCCGCCGCCGCTCTCGCGGCGCCGGCGGCGTGGATCGGCGGCGCGCCCGCGGGCCTCGGCGTGCTGGCCGGCGGCGTCCTCGCGATCGTCAACTTCAGATGGCTGGTGGCGCGCGCCGCGGCAGTGACCGCCGCGCCGAGCGCGACGGCCGGCACCGGTAGCGGCGCTGCGAGCGCGTGGCTCGTCGGCTCGGGGCTGCGCTTCGCCGCGAGTCTCGCCGCGTGCACCCTCCTGCTCGCCACCGGGTGGGCGCACCCGATCGGGCTGCTGGCCGGGTTCACCGTCTTGCCGTGCGACCTGATCGTGCGCGGGCTCGCGGCGGCGCGCGTGGAAGGCTGAGTCGTGGAAGCGATCGAGCACCCGCCGATCTTCCGCCTGCCCGGCATCCCCGACCACGTGACGTACACGTGGCTCGTGATGATCATCCTGGCGACCGTCGCCTTCGTCGCCTCGCGCAACCTGCAGCTCGTTCCACGCGGCGCCCAGAACTTCCTGGAGGTCGTGCTCGAGCAATTCAACCAGATGATCGACGACGTCATGGGCCACGAGGGTCGGCGCTACCTGCCGCTCCTGGCGACGCTCGGGCTGTTCATCCTCACCGGGAACCTCATGAGCCTGGTGCCGGGGCTGGCGGGTCCGACCGGCAACCTCAACACCACCGGCGCCTGCGCGCTCGTCGTGTTCGTCGCCTACCACTGGATCGGCGCGCGCAAGCAGGGGCTCGTGGCGTACCTCAAGCATTTCGCGGGGCCCGTCCCGCTTGTGCTCAAGCCGCTGATGTTCGTGATCGAAGTGATCAGCCACCTGGCCCGGCCCCTCTCGCTGACGCTTCGACTCTTCGGCAACATGGTCGGCGGCCACATCCTGCTGGCCGTCATCTTCCTCCTGATGGGCCTGGACGGTTTACTCGGCTGGGCGCTGTCCGGCAGCGTGGCGGGCGCCGTCGTCGGCGGTATCGGCAGCGTGGTGACCATCGTCTTCACCGTCGGATTCCTCTACCCCCTGAAAATCCTGGTGGCGTTTCTGCAGGCGTTCATCTTCGTGATGCTGACGATGCTCTACATCTCGGGAGCGATCGAAGAGGCCGAGCACCATTCCGAGCACCACTAGCCGGATCACACGCATAGAGGAGGGAGTCGTGCGACGTTCACTGATTCTGAGCGGTTTTGCGGTTCTGGCGTTCCCGACGGCGGCGCTGGCGGCCGAAGGCGCGACCGGCGGCTGGATCGGTCCGTTCGCCGTCATCGCGGCGGGGATCGGTATGGCGATCGCGGCGGGTCTGTGTGGCCTCGGTCAGGGCAGGGCGGTGGCTTCGGCCGTCGACGCCATGGCGCGACAGCCCGGGGCTGCGGCGCGGATCCAGACCGCGATGATCATCGGTCTGGCGTTGATCGAGTCCCTCGCGATCTACACGCTCGTCATCGCGTTGATCCTGCTGTTCGTCAAGGGCATCCAGTTCTAGTGAAGTCCGGCGAGTAGCCGGGCCCACAAATGGGACCGGCGCGCCGCGCGGCGACTGCGCGCGGCGCGCCGCACGATGGCGCCACGCTCCAACGCCCGCCTCCCCCGGATCCCCGAGATGACGATCCGCCGTCTCTCGGTCTATACCCGATGCCTGCTGCAGCTCGAGGAAGACGGCGTCAAGACCGTGTCCTCACAGGAGCTGGCGGAGCGCTTCGACCTGAACTCGGCGCAGGTCCGGAAGGACCTGGCGTACTTCGGCGAGTTCGGCGTTCGCGGGATCGGCTACTACGTTTCGGGGCTGAAGGCCGAGCTCCAGCGCATCCTCGGCCTCGATCGCGAGTGGCCGGTCGCGCTGGTCGGGTTCGGAAATCTCGGCTCGGCGCTGGTTCACTACAAGGGATTCGCGCGCCAGGGGTTCCGGATCGCCGCCATCTTCGACGAAGACCCGCGAAAGGTCGCGCGCGAGATCGACTCGACGCCTGTCTTTCCGTGCCGTGACCTCGGCCGCGAGGTGAAGGCGCGAGGGATTCAGGTCGCCATCGTGGCGGTGCCGGCGGAGTCGGCCCAGTCCGTTGCCGATCAGCTGGTGGCCGCGGGCATCAAGGCCATCCTGAATTTCGCGCCGGCCCGGATCAAGGTTCCCAAAGACGTCCGCTTCAAGAACGTCGACCTCTCGATCGAGCTCGAGACTCTCTCGTTCTATCTCGCCAAGTCGTCCCGCTAGCTCGGCGGCGGGGGGGCGGAAGAGGCGGCGGGGTGCTTGAGGGGTCGAGACGACCACGCGGCACGCGTCCGCTGACCCACTCGCCTGGGCTCCATCCGGGCGCATGACTCCCGCCGCACGCCTGGAGGGAACGGGTCCCTTCCACCCCTCAGGCACCCCGCCGCCTCTCCCGCCCCCAGGCCATGCTTTGAGCCCCACGTCCTCGAAGCGCCAGAAGGCGTGCTCGCACCGCGTCGGCCACGCGCTCTGCGGGCGGAGCCCCGGCTCTGGCGAGGCGGCCATCACCGAGAGGCGGACGCCGAGCGCGCGATGATCGCGCGGCGGCTCACGGTGGCCGAGCCGATCACCGTCGTCGCCACGCCCGCGGCTCTCGGCGCACCGCTCCTGAGCCGCGCGGAATTCGCCGACCGAACGCTCCGGATCGCACCGGGAGACCGCCTCGACCGCGAGCTTCTGCTCGAGGCGCTCGAGCGATGCGGTTATGAGCGCGTCGATACGGTCGTGGCGGTGGGGCAGTGGAGCCTGCGCGGCGGAATCGTCGACGTATTCTCGCCGAGCCAGGCGAGCCCGGCTCGGCTCGAGTTCTTCGGCGACGACGTCGAGTCGATCCGGCTCTTCGATCCCTCATCGCAGCGCTCGGTGGCGACGCTCGACGAGCTGCTCGTGCTGCCGCTCGTTCCCGAGGACGGTGAGCCGGCCGGCGGCGCGCGACTGCTCGACTATCTGCCGGCGGCGGCGCCGGTCATCGTCGATGCGCCGAAGCTCCTAGACGGGCCGAACGAGGAGGCGCCGGCCGAGCCTCCGCTCCGCGAGCGGCTCGCCGGCCGCCAGCTCGTCGAGCTGAGCCTGGTGGCCGGCACGTCCAGCGGGGCGGCCGGGGTTTCCGGCGCGGCCGAGTTCGTCCTGGAGACCCAGGAAGTCGCGCGCTTCACCGGGCGGTTCAACCAGCTCGCCGTCGAGATCGGACGCTGGCGCGTCGAGGGATTCCGCGTCCGCCTGACCGCCGCCGACGACCGCCAGGCCGAGCACCTGCGCCAGATTCTGCGCGAGCACGGCGTCGAGTCGCTGGTCGCGACGTCGCTCGACGGGCCGGAGTCGCTGGCGGTGGTGGTCGGCGAGTGCTCGACCGGGTTCGCGATTCCCGCGCTCGGCGTCATCGTGCTCACCGAGGGGGAAGTCTTCGGATCCCGCCGGCGGTCGCTGCGCCGGCCGAAGTACCAGCGCGGCGCGGCGCTGACGGCGTTCAGCGATCTCGCGCTCGACGACATCGTCGTCCACGAGGACCACGGCCTCGGACGCTACCTCGGCCTCCGGACGATGAAGATCGGCGACCGTGAGGGCGATTTTCTGCTCCTCGAGTACGCGGAGGGCAACCAGCTCTATCTGCCGGTCGAGCGTCTGGATCGCATCTCCAAGTATCTCGGCGGCGAGGCCGCCGCCGCGCGCCTCGACCGTCTGGGCGGCGCGTCCTGGCAGCGCGTGAAAGAGTCCGTCCGCGCGGCGCTGCGCGAGATGGCCGAGGGGCTGCTGCGACTGTACGCGGAGCGGGCGGTGGCCGATGGGCACGCGTTCGCGGCGGACTCGCCCTGGCAGCGCGAGTTCGAGACGGCGTTCCGGTTCGAGGAGACACCGGATCAACTCCGGGCGATCGAGGAAGCCAAGCGGGACATGGAATCCGATCGTCCGATGGACCGGCTGGTGGCCGGTGACGTGGGATACGGCAAGACCGAAGTGGCGCTCCGCGCCGCCTTCAAGGCGGTGGCCGACGGCCTGCAGGTCGCCGTGCTGGTGCCGACGACGGTCCTGGCCCAGCAGCACTGGGCCACGTTCGCCGACCGGTTCGGGCCGTTTCCGGCCAAGGTCGAGCTGCTGTCACGGTTCCGCTCGCCGAAGGAGCAGCGCGCGGTCGTCGAGGGGCTGCGCCAGGGCACCGTCGACGTCGTCATCGGCACGCACCGGCTCCTGTCGAAAGACGTCGCGTTCAAGAAGCTGGGCCTCCTGGTCGTCGATGAGGAGCACCGGTTCGGCGTCGCTCACAAGGAGCGGATGAAGCAGCTGCGCGCGGCGGTGGACGTGCTCTCGCTTACCGCCACCCCGATTCCCCGGACGCTCTACATGTCGCTCTCCGGCGTGCGGGACATGTCGGTGATCGAGACGGCCCCGCTCGACCGGCTGCCCGTCGAGACGGTCATTCGACGCTTCAGCCGCGGCGTCATCAAGGAGGCGCTCGAGCGCGAGATGGAGCGCGGCGGGCAGGTGTTCTTCGTCCACAACCGCATCCAGTCTCTTCCCTCGATGGCGAAGCTGGTCCAGGAGCTGGTCCCCCAGGCGCGCGTCATCATGGGCCACGGCCAGATGAAGGAGCGCGAGCTCGAGGCGACCATGGTGAAGTTCGTCACCGGCCAGGCCGACATTCTCGTCTCCACCGCCATCGTCGAGTCGGGGCTGGACATTCCGGCATCGAACACGATCATCATCAACCGCGCCGATCGCTTCGGGCTCGCCCAGCTCTACCAGCTGCGGGGCCGGGTCGGGCGCGAGCGCCAGCAGGCGTACGCGTACCTGCTCGTGCCGGCTGACGGCCGTGTCGACGAGCCGGCGCAGCGCCGGCTCCGGGCCCTCCAGGAGCTGACCGAGCTGGGCTCGGGGTTCAAGCTCGCCATGCGGGACCTCGAGATCCGGGGGGCCGGCAACATCCTGGGCGCCCAGCAGCACGGGCATATCGCCGCGGTGGGCTACGATCTTTATTCGAAGCTCCTCGCCGAGGCCGTGCGAGAATTGGCGGGCGGTCCGACCGCCACCACGGTCGATCCGGTAATCAGCGTCAACGTAGAAGGGTTCTTACCCGACGACTATGTGCCCGAGGTCAATCAGCGGCTCGCGCTCTACAAGCGCCTTGCCGGTGCCGCCGGCGAGGCGGACGTGGCTGATCTCCGCGCCGAGCTGGCCGACCGGTTCGGCCCCTTGCCCGCCCCCGCCGGGCAGCTCCTCGACATCGTGCGCATCCGCGTCGCCGCGCGCCTGGTGGGAGTCGAAAAGATCGAGGCAGGCGACGGCAAGGCCCTCGTCACGTTCTCTCCCGCGACGACGGTCGATCCCGAGCGACTCGTGCGGACCATCGCGCGCAGTCGCGGCCGGCTCAAGATGAAGCGCGACTTCATGCTCGAGGCGGCGATCGCGCGCGGCGAGTGGCCGCGCGTCCGCGACTCCTTGCTCGGCCTGCTCGACGAACTGACCCGCACGTGAGACGCGCGCTCGCCCTCGCGGCGATCATGACGCTGGCCCTGGGCGGCTGCACGATGCCCAGCTGGATGCCGTTCTCCGGCGGCGGGTCGAGCAAGGAGCCCGAGCCAGCGAAGCCGGTGGCGGCGGCGACCTCGATCGTGCCCCTGCGGCCCGCCGCCGGAAAGCCGGCGGCCCCGGACGAGAGCGTGACCGACCGCGTGCTGGCCGTCGTCAACAACGACGCGATCACGCTCTCGGACCTCCAGGAGGCCATCGCGATCTACCAGTACGAGAATCGCGATCGTGGACCGGCGCCGGCGAACGAGCTCGCCCCGCAGTTCCTCACCCGGATGATCGATAACCGCCTGCAGATCCAGGAGGCCGAGCGCGAGAAGATCCTCATCGAGGACGCCGAGATCGAGGAGGAGCTGGCGGACCGGCTCAAGAAGATGAACGTGAAGAGCCGCGACGAGTTCGACGCCATGCTCAAGGCGCAGGGGCTCTCGATGGAGGCGGTGAAGCGCCGGATCAGCGACGAGATCCGTCGAAACCGGGTCGTGGGGCGGAAGGTGCGGCTCCGGATCTCGGTGACGGAGGCGGAGGTCACGCAGTATCTCGAAGCCAACCGCGCGAAGCTCGAGACCGGATTGACCTACCACGCGCGGCACATCCTGATCCTGCCCGAGGCGGGCGCCTCCGACGCGGCCTGGGAGAACGCCCGCATCCGGGCCGACCTCATCCGCAGCGCTCTCCTGCAGGGCGGGGACTTCGCCGAGCTCGCGCAGCAGAACTCGCAAGACGCGACCGCCCGGGACGGCGGCGATCTCGGAACGCTCAAGCGCGGCGAGCTCGCCCAGGACATCGAGGCGCAGATTCTCAGCCTGGCGCCCGGGGAGGTCTCGCTGCCCTACCGCTCCGCGCTCGGGTATCACATCTTCCGGCTCGAGTCGAAGGACAGTCTCGAGGGCGAAGGGCTCACCCGGGTCAAGGCGCAGATTCGCGAGATCCTCTTCCGCGAGAAGTTCGACGCGCGGTTCGACGCCTGGATCAAGGAGATCAAGCAGCGCGCGATCATCGACGTGCGCCTCGACGGTCAGCTGTGAAAAATCGTTGACAATACCGCGCCCGGATGGCAAGATAATCCCCGGCGTTAGCTTTCCAACCCCTCAGAAAACCTAGGCAAACGCTAACCGACTCACTTGCTTGCGGCGCCAGCCGCCCGGAGCCCTTTGATGAGTGCCCGCCGAGAAAGAGGTCAGGGAAACCCGACCCAGCAGAACCCCGAAGTGAACGGGATGAATCTTTCCGAATTGAAGGAAAAGAGCATCTCGGACCTCAACGTAATCGCCCGTGATTTGAACGTCCAGAACATGGGCGGCCTGCGCAAGCAGGAACTGATCTTCAAGATCCTCCAGTCGCAGGCGGAGAAGGACGGCCTCATCTTCGCCGAGGGCGTTCTGGAAGTTCTTCCCGACGGGTTCGGTTTCCTGCGGGCGCCGGACTATAACTACCTGCCCGGGCCGGACGACATCTATGTCTCTCCGTCCCAGATCCGGCGATTCGACCTCCGGACGGGCGATACCATCTCGGGCCAGGTGCGGCCCCCGAAGGACACGGAGCGGTACTTCGCGCTGCTCAAGGTCGAGGCGATCAACTTCGAGACGCCGGAGCAGGCGCGCGAGAAGATCTTCTTCGACAACCTCACGCCGCTCTATCCGATGGAGCGGCTCCGCCTCGAGCACGACACCGAGAACCTGACCACCCGCGTGATGGATCTCCTGTGCCCGATCGGAAAGGGCCAGCGGGGCATGATCGTGGCCGCGCCGCGCACGGGCAAGACGATGATGCTGCAGTCCATCGCCCATGCGATCGCGACGAACCATCCCGAGGTCTACCTGATCGTGCTCCTCATCGACGAGCGGCCCGAGGAAGTTACGGACATGCAGCGGTCCGTGAAGGGCGAGGTGATCTCGTCCACCTTCGACGAGCCGCCGCAGCGGCACATCCAGGTCGCCGACATGGTGATCGAGAAGGCCAAGCGGCTGGTCGAGCACAAGCGGGACGTCGTCATCCTGCTGGACTCGCTGACGCGCTTCGCCCGTGCCCACAACGCGGTCATCCCCTCGTCGGGGAAGGTGCTGTCGGGCGGTCTCGACGCCAACGCGCTGCAGCGGCCGCGGCGCTTCTTCGCGACGGCCCGGAACATCGAGGAAGGCGGCTCGCTGACGATCATGGCCACGGCCATCGTCGATACCGGAAGCCGGATGGACGACGTGATCTTCGAGGAGTTCAAGGGCACCGGCAACATGGAAGTCCACCTCGACCGGAGGCTGATGGACAAGCGGATCTTCCCGACCATCAACATCGAGCAGTCGGGAACCCGGAAGGAAGAGCTGCTCCTCGAGAAGGACGAGCTCCAGAAGGTCTGGCTCCTCCGCAAGGCGCTCTCCCAGCTCAACCCGGTGGAGGGGATGGAGCTCCTGCTCGACAAGCTCAAGCTCACCCGGACCAACAAGGAATTCCTCGCCTCGATGCACTCGATGGGCTAGCTTGAGGCGGGCGGTGCTGGTATCCTTGGTGGTCCTGAGGGGGTGGCGACTGTGAAGGTGGGTATTCATCCGGACTATGTGGACACGACCATCACGTGCGCGTGCGGAGAGGTGGTGCACACTCGCTCCACCCGGCCCAACATCCACGTGGAGGTCTGCTCGAAGTGCCATCCGTTCTACACCGGCAAGCACAAGCTCATGGACACCGCGGGCCGGGTCGAGCGCTTCCAGCGAAAATACAAGCGCCAGACCACGACGACCTCGTAGCTCGCGCTCGGAAGCCGGCGGCGTCGCGATTCCCGCCGGTTTTTGTTTGTCCATCGAGGCCAACCCCGCCGAAGGGGCGCTGAGGCACGATGCTGTTTGACAAGCTCCGCCAGATCGAAGAGCGGTCGAACGAGATCACCCGCCTCTTGTCGGACCCGGCGATCTTCAGCCAGCCGGCCGAGTACGCCCGCCTCCGGAAGGAGCACGCCGACACCGCGGAGGTCGTCGAGCGCTTCACGACCTACCGCGAGGTGCTCCGCCGCATCGGCGAGGCCCGCCACATCCTGGCCGAGGGCGGCGACCGCGAGCTCGCCGAGCTGGCGCAAGCGGAGATCGACGACCTCACCGCCCGGCAGACGGCGCTCGAGGAGGAGCTGAAGCGGCTCCTGCTGCCGCGCGACCCGAACGACGAGAGGAACGTCTTCGTGGAGATTCGCGCCGGCGCCGGCGGCGACGAGGCGGCGCTGTTCGCGGCGGATCTCGCCCGCATGTACACGAAGTACGCCGAGCGCCAGCGCTGGCGGGTCGAGGTGATGGACGCCAGCCCGACCGGTGTCGGCGGGTTCAAGGACGTGATCCTGTTCGTCCACGGCCGCGGCGCCTGGAGCCGGCTGAAGTTCGAGCGCGGCGTCCATCGGGTGCAGCGCGTGCCCGTCACCGAAGCCTCCGGGCGCATCCACACCTCGCCCGTCACGGTCGCGGTGCTTCCGGAGGCCGAGGACGTCGACGTGAAGATCGAGGAGAAGGATCTCCGGGTCGACGTCTACCGGTCCTCCGGCCCCGGCGGCCAGGGCGTCAACACGACCGACTCGGCGGTCCGGATCACCCACCTGCCGAGCGGCCTCGTCGTGACGTGCCAGGACGAGCGCTCGCAGATCAAGAACCGCGCGAAGGCCATGCGCGTGCTCAAGGCAAGGCTCCTCGAGCGCGCCCAGGAAGAGCAGCAGGCGGCGATCGCCGCGGACCGGCGTAGCCAGGTCGGGACCGGCGAGCGCAGCGAGCGGATCCGCACCTACAACTTCCCGCAGACTCGCGTCACCGACCATCGCATCGGGCTCACTCTGCACCGCCTCCCGACCGTGCTCGAGGGCGATCTCGACGAGCTGATCGAGGCGCTCGTGGCCGCCGAAAAAGCCGAGCGCCTCCAGCGGGTGGAGCATTGATGAAAGCCTCGGCGACGTTTCGCGACGAGCTCGCCGCCGCCACGACGGCGCTGGAAGCGGCCGGTGTCCCGGGCGCGCGGGTCGACGCCGAGTGGCTCATGGCCGGGCTCCTCGACCTGGGCCGCGCCCGCCTCCGGATGGACCTGGCGCGCGCGGTCCCCGCGGCGCTCGCGGAGCGCTACGCGGACGCCGTGCGCCGGCGCGCGCGGCGCGAGCCGCTCCAGCGAATCCTCGGCTGGGAGGAATTTCGCGGCCTGCGCGTGCGACTCACCGACGCGGTCCTCGTGCCGCGGCCGGAGACCGAGGCGCTCGTCGAGTGGGCGCTCGAGCTCCTGCCGCCGTCGGCCGGTCGCCGGCTGCGGGCGATCGATCTGGGCACGGGGTCGGGGTGCATCGCCTGCGCGCTCGCCGCCGAGCGGGCCGACCTCGACGTGCTCGCCATCGACCTGTGCCCGGCCGCCGCGGCGGTGGCGCGGCAGAACGCGCAGGCCCTCGGCCTCGCGTCGCAGATCAGCGTCGTCGTCGCGGACCTGCTCCACGGCGTCGGCGGTCCCGGCGCCGATCTCATCGTGAGCAATCCGCCGTACCTGCCGACCGCGCTCGTGCCCGAGCTTCTCCCGGAGGTGCGGAGCCACGAGCCGACCCTGGCGCTGGACGGCGGCGTCGACGGTCTCGCGCTGATCAGGAGGATCGCCGCCCAGGCGCGCCGCGTCCTGCGTCCGTCTGGCGTGCTCGTCGTCGAGACCGCCGGTGGTGGCCAGGCGACCGCCGCGGCGACGCTCCTGCGCGCCGAGGACTTCGTTCAGGTCGAGGTACGCGCCGACCTCGCCGGCGTCACGCGGTTCGTCGCGGGGAGAGCCTGATGCCGGCGCGGCTCGAGATCGACGGCGGGGTACCGCTCCGGGGCTCGGTCGGGGTGAGCGGGGCCAAGAACGCGGCGCTGCCGGCGCTGGCGGCAGCGCTCCTGACCGAGGAGCCGGTGCGCCTCACGAACGTTCCGGGCCTCGTCGACGTACGCACGATGGGGCGGCTCCTCGAGACGCTCGGCGCTACGGTTCGGCGCGAGGGCGGCGAGCTGACGGCGCGGGCCGCCCGCATCACCAGCGACGTCGCGCCGTACGACCTCGTCTCCACCATGCGCGCCTCCGTGCTGGTCCTCGGTCCCCTCGTGGCGCGTCACGGCACGGCGCGGGTCGCCCTGCCCGGCGGCTGCGCCATCGGCGTCCGGCCGATCGACCAGCACCTCAAGGGCCTCGCCCGCCTCGGCGCCGAGATCGCCATCGAGAACGGGTATGTCGTGGCGCGCGCGAGTCGTCTGAAAGGCGCGCGGATCGCGACCGATCTGGTCACCGTGACGGGCACCGAGAACCTCATGATGGCCGCCGCCCTGGCCGAGGGAACGACGGTGATCGAGAACGCGGCGCGCGAGCCCGAAATCGTCGATCTCGCCGCGCTGCTGACGTCGATGGGGGCGCGCATCCGCGGCGCGGGGACGGGCCGGGTGGAGATCGAGGGCGCTCCCGATCTGGGCGGCGCCACGCATCGGATCATTCCCGACCGGATCGAGGCGGGCACACTGATCGTCGCCGGCGCGATCACCGGCGGTGACGTCACGGTCGCTGACCTCGTGCCCGATCACCTCTCGGCGCTCATCGCCAAGCTCGAGGAGTGCGGCGTCCCCCTCGAGGTCGGGGCCACGTCCGTCCGCGTGAGAGGCCCCGAGCGGCCCCTGGCCGCCGACGTCACCACGAGCCCGTTCCCGGGATTTCCGACCGACATGCAAGCGCAGCTGATGACGCTGCTCGGGCTTGCCGACGGCCAGGCGCGCGTCACCGAGACGATCTTCGAAAACCGGTTCATGCACGTCGCCGAGCTGGCCCGGATGGGCGCCCGAATCGAGACCGACGGCGCGATCGCGGTCATCCGGGGTGTGGCGCGTTACCAGGGCGCTCCGGTGATGGCGTCCGATCTGCGGGCCTCGGCGGCGCTGGTTCTGGCGGGCCTCGCCGCCCAGGGGCGCACCACGGTGTCGCGTGTCTACCACCTCGATCGCGGCTACGAGCGGCTCGAGGTCAAGCTCGCGGCGCTGGGCGCCCGTATCGAGCGGCGCGCATGAAGGAGCGGCTGACCCTCGCCCTGCCGAAGGGACGCCTGCTCGACGGCGCGCTCGAGATCCTGAGCACGCTCGGCGTCGAAGGCATCGACCAGGACTCGCGGAGACTCATCTTCAGCGACCCGCGGCGCGGGCTTCGGCTGCTCTTCCTGAAGCCGGTCGACATCCCGGCGTATGTCCTCTACGGCGCGGCCGACCTGGGGATCGTCGGCAAGGACATCCTGCTGGAGCAGGAGCCGGACGTGTACGAGCCCCTCGACCTCGGCTTTGGATTCTGCCGGCTGGTCGTCGCCGAGCTGCGCGAGCTGTGGGAGCGCGACGATCCGGCGAAGTGGTCGTGGGTGCGCGTCGCCACGAAGTATCCGCGCCTGGCCGAGCAGTACTTCACCGATCGGGGCATTCAGGTGGAGCTCGTGCGCCTCGACGGCTCGATCGAGCTGGCGCCGCTCGTCGGTCTCGCCGAGCGCATCGTCGACCTCGTCCAGTCCGGCGAGACCCTGAGGGCCAACGGGCTGGTCGAGGTGGCGGAGATCGCGCGGTCCACCGCGCGCCTGATCGTGAACCGCGCCTCGATGAGGACAGAGCACGCGGCGGTCAGCGAGCTGATCCAGGACATGAAGGGTGCGATCCGGGCGCAGTCGGCGCCGCCGGTCCCCCGGCCATGATCCGTACCCTCGACGCGCGGCGCGGGATCGACGACGTCGTGGCGATGCTGGCCCGGGCGCCGGCGGCGGTCGCGCCCGAGATCCATCGAGCTGTAGACGAGATCCTCGCCGCCGTGCGCGCCAGGGGCGACGCGGCGCTCTGCGAGTACACGACGCGGTTCGACGGGTGGAGCCCCGCCTCCGCCGGAGACCTCACGCTTACCGCCGCCGATTTCGAGGCCGCCGAGCGGGCGATCCCCGCCGACGTTCGGACGGCGCTCGAGTACGCCGCCGACCGCATCGAGCGGTATCACGCCGCCGCGATGCCCAAGTCGTGGCGCATGACCGACGAGCACGGATCCGTGCTGGGCCAGGAGATCCGCCCGCTCGACCGCGTCGGTGTCTACGTCCCCGGCGGCCGGGCTGCGTACCCCTCGACCGTGCTGATGACGGTCGTTCCGGCGCGCGTCGCGGGCGTGCGGGAGATCGTGCTGGTCACGCCTGCGGCCGGCGGCCGCGTCGAGCCGGTGGTGCTCGCCGCGGCGCGCCTGGCCGGTGTGACCGAGGGCTACCGCATCGGCGGGGCGCAGGCGATCGCCGCGCTCGCATACGGCACCGCCCGGATCGCTCGCGTCGACAAGATCGTCGGGCCGGGCAACATCTACGTCGCCCTCGCGAAGGCCCGGGTCTTCGGCGAGGTGGGGATCGACATGGTCGCCGGGCCCAGCGAGGTCGTCGTCGTCGCCGACGCGACCGCGGACCCGGACTGGGTCGCCAGCGACATGCTGGCCCAGGCCGAGCACGACCCGATGGCGCGCGCGCTCCTCGTCACGGATGCCGGTGAGCTGATCCCGAAGGTGGCCGCGGCCCTCGAGCGCCAGCTGGCCGCGCTGCCGCGCCGCGCGATCGCCGCCGATTCGCTCCGGGCGAACGGCGCGCTGATCCGGGTGGCGAGCCTCGACGATGCGGTGGCGCTCGCCAACCGGCTCGCCCCCGAGCACCTGGAGCTGCTGGTCGCCGTCCCGGCCGCGGTGCTGCCGCGCGTGCGCCACGCCGGCGCCGTCTTCCTCGGCCGCCACACCCCCGAGGTCGTGGGAGACTACGTGGCCGGCCCGAACCATGTGCTGCCGACTGCCGGGACCGCGCGGTTCGCGTCGCCGCTCGGGACGGAGGACTTCGTGAAGCGGTCGAGCGTCATCGAGTACTCGCCGGGCGGGCTGCGCGCCGCCGCGCCGCACCTCAGGACCCTGACGCGCGTCGAGGGCCTGGCCGGACACGGTAACGCCGCCGATCTGCGACTGCGTACGGACGGAGGAGGAACGGCATGAGCGCCGAAACGACGGGCCGGCAAGCGCGCGTCGAGCGCAAGACGAAGGAGACCGAGATCACGCTTCACCTCAACCTGGACGGCACCGGCGCCTCGAAGGTGCAGACGCCGATCCCGTTCTTCAGCCACATGCTGGAGGCGTGGTCGAAGCACGGCTTGATGGACCTCACGGTCGACGCGCAGGGCGACGTCGAGGTCGACCAGCATCACACCGTGGAGGACGTGGGTATCGTCCTCGGTCAGGCGCTCCGGCAGGCCCTCGGTGAGAAGAAGGGGATCGTGCGCTACGGGACCGCGGCCATTCCGATGGACGAGGCGCTCATCTCGGCCGCGGTCGATCTGTCGGGGCGACCCTTTCTGGTCTTCAGCGTTCCGGTCGCGCGGGCGCGCGTGTCCAACTTCGACCTCGATCTGCTCCAGGAATTCTTCCGCGCGTTCGCGTTCAACGCCGAGATGACGCTGCACGTGACCATGCACTACGGCCACAATCTCCACCACGTCACCGAGGCCGTGTTCAAGGCGGTCGGGCGGGCGCTCGCCGAGGCGACCCGGCTCAATCCACGGATCGCCGGAGTCCTGCCCTCGACGAAGGGGACGCTGTGATCGTGGTAGTGCGAGCCGCAGCCGAAGGCGAGGCGAGCCTGTGATCGCCATCGTCGATTACGGCCGGGGCAATCTCGGCTCCGTCGAGAAGGCATTCCGCCGTGTCGGGAGCCCGGCGGTGATCACCCAGGATCCGCGCATCGTCGACGACGCGCAGGCCGTGGTCCTGCCGGGCGACGGCGCGTTCCACGATGCGATGTCGAACCTTGACCGCCTGGGCCTGCTGCCGGCGCTTCGCCGGGCGCTCGATGGCCGCCGGCCGTTTCTCGGGATCTGTCTCGGCTACCAGTTGCTGTTCTCGACGAGCGAGGAATTCGGCGAGGGGCGCGGGCTCGATGTCGTCCCCGGGGCGGTGCGCCGTCTGCCGGACGGCCAGAAGATTCCCCACATGGGATGGAATCGCGTGGAGCATGCGGGCGACCTCGCGCTGTTCGACGGCATCGCCTCGGGCGCGCGCTTCTACTTCGTCCACTCGTATTATCCGGTTGTAGCGGGGACCTCGAGGCCGGCTTTGACCGAGGGTGGCCTGACGCAGGAGCGGGTGGCTCCGGACTCCCGATCTGGGGCTCCGGACGCCCGATCTGGGGCTCCGGACGTGGGTTCCCTGCGCGTGGCTTGGTGCGAGTACGGTATTCGGTTCGCGGCGGCGATCGAGGTCGGACGGATTCACGCGACGCAGTTTCATCCGGAGAAGAGCCAGGGGTGGGGCATTCGCATGCTGGAGAACTTCGCCGCCATCGTGAAGGACGGCCGGTGATCGTCATTCCGGCCATCGACCTGCGCGAGGGGCGGTGCGTTCGCCTGCACCAGGGCCGGAGCGACCGCGAGACGGTGTTCTCCGACGACCCGGTCGCAGTGGCGCGCGGGTGGAAAGACCTCGGCGCCGCACGGCTCCACGTCGTCGACCTGGACGGAGCGTTCGCCGGGGAGCCGAAGCAGAGCGCGCTCGTGACGAAAATCGTCGCGGCCGTGGCGCCCGTTCCGGTCGAGCTCGGCGGCGGCCTGCGCGATCTTCGCGCCGTCGAGGCGGCCCTCGAGACCGGCGTGCACTGGGCGGTGGTCGGCACCCGCGCGGCGCTCGACCGCGCGTTCCTGCGCGAGGTCTGCCGCCGACACGCCGGACGGATCATCGTCGCCGTCGACGCCCGCGGCGCGCGCGTCGCCATCAAGGGCTGGACCGAGGTGGTGGAAGAGACGGTGGCGGAGGTCGGAGCGCGGGCGCGCGATGCCGGCGCCGCGGCGCTTCTCTACACCGACGTGAGCCGTGACGGGACCGAGACGGGGCCCAACCTGGAGGAGACCGACAACCTCGCGCGCCAGGTCGCCATGCCGATCCTCGCCTCGGGCGGCGTCGGCCGGGTCGAGGATCTGAGACGCCTCGCGGCCATTCCCGGCGTCGTCGGCGCGATCGTCGGGCGCGCGCTGTACACCGGCGCGATCGATCTCCGCGAGGCCTCGGCCGCCGCCGGGGCCGGCGCGAGATAGCCATGCTCGCCAAACGCATCATCCCGTGCCTCGACGTAAGGGACGGCCGCGTCGTCAAGGGCGTGCAGTTCGTCGACCTGCGCGACGCCGGCGATCCGGTCGAGGCCGCGCTCGCCTACGACGCTCAGGGCGCCGACGAGCTCGTGTTCCTGGACATCACGGCCTCGCACGAGGCGCGCGACATCATGCTCGACGTCGTCCGCCGTACGGCGGACGGTATCTACATGCCCCTGACGGTGGGCGGCGGGCTCCGCTCGGTCGACGATGTGCGGCGCCTCCTGCGCGCCGGGGCCGACAAGGTTTCCCTGAACACGGCGGCGCTCGAGCGGCCCACGCTGATCCGTGAGGCCGTGGAGCGGTTCGGGAGTCAGTGCATCGTCGTCGCGATCGACGCCCGGCGCGCGCCGGGGTCGCCCGGCGCCGCGCTCCGATGGGGCGTGTACACGCACGGCGGGCGCCGCCCGACCGGGCTCGGAGGCCGTGTCGGTGCCCGTCATCGCCTCGGGCGGCGCGGGCTCGCTCGAGCATCTCTACGACGGGCTCGTGGAAGGATATGCCGACGCGGCGCTGGCCGCCTCGATCTTCCACTTCGGAACCCATACGATCGCCGAAGCGAAGGCCTACCTGAGCGGGCGCGGCGTGGAAGTGCGGAGCGAGGCGTGACGCTCGACGAGCTCCGGTTCGACGCTCAGGGCCTGATTGCCGCGGTCGTCCAGGAGGCGGACACCGGCGAGCTCCTGATGGTCGCCTGGATGGATCGCGCCGCCGTGGAGGCGACCCTCTCGAGCGGCCTGACCCACTTCTGGTCGCGCTCGCGCGGCAAGCCGTGGACGAAGGGCGAGACGTCCGGGCACGTGCAGCACGTCCAGTCCGTCTTCGCCGACTGCGACGGGGACACCCTGCTCGTCCAGGTGCACCAGGAGGGCGTGGCCTGTCACACGGGCCAGCGGTCGTGCTTTTTCACGACGCTCAAGGCGGGCGCGGGCGACGACTCGCGCCCGGCCCCGACCGGCATGCTCGAGCGGCTCGAGCGCACGATCGAGGAGCGGAAGGCAAAGCGCCCGGCCGGATCGTACGTCGCCGGGCTCCTCGCGTCCGGTGAGGCGCACGTGTGCCGAAAGATCGGCGAGGAGGCGACGGAGGTGATCACGGCGGCGCTCGGCGGCGAGGGTGACCGGCGCGTCACCGAGGAAGTCGCCGACCTGTGGTTCCACACCCTCGTCCTGCTCGGCGCGCGGGGGATTCCGCTCCGCGATGTGCTGAAGGAGCTGGCGCGACGCCACGCGGGACGGGCCACGACGGATCGGTAGCGGCCGCGTGCCCCGGGCGCCGCTGGCGCTCGTGCTGGGAGTGATCGTCGCGCTGGCCGGATGCGGCGCCGGCCGGCGCATCGAGAACGGCGTCTATCATTCGACAAAGGGCTACCGGGTCACCGTGCCGGGCGCGGACTGGGTGGTGGCCGACGCCAGTCGCGCCGATCTGGAGCTGCGGCGCCGCGACGGGACGGCGGCAATGCTGGCGAACGCGCAGTGCGGCGAGGGGACGGAGAGCCGCGGCCCGGGCCTGCTGCTGCGGCAGCTGTTGATCGGGATCCGCGACCGCGCGACGATCGAGCAGGAGGAGGTCTCGTTGAACGGGCAGCGGGCGGTTCGCCGGGTGCTCGACGGTCGGGTGAGCGGTGACGGCGCTCCCACGCGGATCGAGGCGTACGTGCTGAGTGAAGGGCGCTGCGTCTACGACTTCGTGTACGTGGCGCCGCGGGCGTCGTTCGATACGTGGCGCGGCCAGTTTCGAGCCTTCGTCGAGAGCTTCGCGATGGAGCGGACCGAGTAGTGGAAGCCTACCTCAGGCGCACCGCGATCTGGTACGGCGGCGTCGGCCTGCTGACCGGCCAGGTCGCCCGCAGCCTCGCGCTGCCGCCGAAGTACTTTCGCCTGGTGATCCACGAGATCGAGGTGATGGGCGTGCAGTCGCTCGGCGTCGCGCTCACGGCCGCGATCTTCACCGGCATGGTCTTCACCATCCAGAGCGCCGTCAACATGGCCCGCTTCGGCGCCGAGATGTACGTTGGCCCGCTGACCGCCCTGGCCATCCTGCGCGAGCTCGGGCCCGTCTTGACCGCCATCCTCGTGGGTGGAAAGGTCGCGTCCGGGATCACCGCCGAGCTGGGCTCGATGAAGGTGACCGAGCAGATCGACGCCCTCCGGACCCTGGGCGTGAACTACATCAAGCGCCTGGTGGTCCCGCGGGTGCTGGCGGCGCTGATCGTGTTCCCGCTGCTGACGGTACTCGCCGACGCGATCGGCATCCTGGGCGGAATGGGCATCATGTTCCTCGAGCGCGGGGCCGACGTGTACGCCTACTGGAACATCACCACCTACTGGGTCGTACCGAAGGACTTTGTCACGGGCATCGGCAAGTCGGTGTTCTTCGGCGCGATCGTGACGCTGATCGGTTGCTACAACGGGCTCAGTACCGAGGGTGGAACGGAGGGTCTCGGTCGGGCGACGACCGCCACGGTCGTCCACGTGACCATGGGGGTCATCGTGTGCGACTTCTTCATCACCAAGCTGTTCCTCACGCTCTTCTATTGATGGCCATGGCTGAGCCGATCGTCGAGGCCGCCGATCTGAACAAGAGCTTCGACGCGAATCACGTCCTGCGCGGCGTGTCGTTCGTGCTCGCCAAGGGCGAGACACTGGTCGTCATGGGGGGCAGCGGCACCGGCAAGACGGTCCTCCTTCGCCTGGTGGCCGGTCTGATCCCGCCCGACGTCGGCCGGCTCCGGGTCTTCGGGCGTTCCATCGAGCGCCTGTCCGAGGAGGAGCTGCTCCCGCTCCGGCGCCGGATGGGCTACGTCTTCCAGGGCGCCGCGCTGTTCGATTCGCTGTCGGTGCGCGAGAACGTCGCGTATCCTCTGCGCGAGCACACCAGCCTCGGGGAGGCGGAGATCGAGGAGCGCGTGATCCGGAACCTGTCGGTCGTGGGCCTCTCGAGCGACGTGCTGGACCTCTTGCCGTCCGAGCTGTCGGGCGGCATGCGCAAGCGCGTCGGGATCGCCCGCGCGCTGTCGGTCGAGCCGGAGATGCTGCTGTTCGACGAGCCGACGGCCGGACTCGACCCGACGAACTCCAAGCTGGTCGCCGACCTGATGCTGGACCTGCGCGGCGGCGTGTGCGATACGGCCATGGTCGTCACCCACGACGTCGAGCTGGCCCGGACCGTCGCGGACCGCGTGGCCGTCCTCATCGAGGGCCGGTTCGCCGCCCTCGGCCCTGTCGAGCGGGTCCTTTCGGGGGACGACCCGGCGGTCCGGGCGTTCCTGGCCGGAGCGGCGAGATGAGTGATCGGCGCGAGAACGCCCTGAAGCTCCGCGTCGGCGTCTTCGTCCTGCTGGCGCTCGCGACCTTCCTCGGCCTCATCTACGCTCTCGGGGCCCGGGCGCGGCTCTTCGAGTCCCGTTACACGGTCCACGCCGATTTCACCGAGGTCGGGGGCCTGGTGGAGGGCGCGACGGTCCGGCTCGCCGGGGTTCAGATCGGTCGGGTGACGGCCGTGACCTTGCCCGGCCAGCCCGGGGGCAAGGTCACGGTCGACCTGACGATTGCCCGGCGCTTCTCCGACCGCATCCGCAAGAACTCCGTCGCGCGCATCGAGACCCAGGGCTTGCTCGGCGACAGGATCGTGGAAATCACAGTCGGGGACACGACGGCGCCGCCGCTCGCTCCGGGCGAGGTGCTGGTCTCCCGCGATCCGGCCGACTTCAGCCGGATCATCTCCGCGGGCGCCGAGACCGCGAAGAACGTCGCGGAGCTCGCCACCGCGCTGCGGGAGACGGCGGACAAGGTGAACCAGTCGAAGATCATCGAGAATGCCGCCGCGACGGTGGGCAAGCTCGGCAACGTGGTCGATCAGGTCGAGCACGGTCGCGGCTGGGCCCACGCGCTCCTCTACGAGGAACCGGTGGCGCTGCGTCGAGTCAACGAGCTGATCGCGACGACGCAGACGCTGATCGACCGGGTCGAGAAGGGCCAGGGCGCGGTCGGGGTGCTCGTCTCGCCCGAGGGGACGGCCTCCGCGAAGCGATTCGTCGCCGCGATGGACCGAATCAGCGCCATGGTCGAGCATCCCGAGGGCGAGCAAGGGCTCCTGCCCGGCCTTCTCTTCGACCCGAAGTACCGGGCGATCCTCGACGACCTGAAGACCGTGGCGCACAATCTGCGCGAGGTCTCCGACCGGGTGGCCGGCGGCCGCGGCACGCTCGGAAGCCTGGTCGCGGACTCGGGTGACCAGAGCGAGCTCCAGCTCACCCTTCACGACCTGCGCGCCGCCGTCGGGAACCTCAGGGCGATCAGCGAGAAGATCAACACCGGCGAGGGCACCGTCGGCGCGCTGATCGTCGATCCGACGATCTACGAGCGCCTGGTCGCGATCCTCGACGGCGCCCAGCGGAGCTTCCTGCTGAGATCGATGATCCGCAGCCTGGACAACAACACCAACAAGGGAAGCTCCCGGGATGACGCCACGCGACGCTAGCGTCTACCGCTGTCAGGAGTGCGGGTTCGCGAGCCCCAAGCCGGGGACGTGCCCCGACTGCCGGCGCGCCGGCGGCGCCTGGGTGCAGCTCGTCGAGGAACGGCCGACCGCGTCACGCCCGGCGCGCCGAGCCGGAACGCCGGCGGCCCAGCCGCGCCCGCTGAAGGACATCTCGCTGGACCGGGACGACCGCGTCCGCACCGGGATCGACGAGCTCGACCGGGTGCTCGGCGGGGGCGTGGTGCGGGGGTCGCTGGTCCTGATCGGCGGCGATCCGGGCGTCGGCAAGAGCACACTCCTGCTGCAGGCGGCGCGCGCGCTCGCGCAGGTCGCGCCGCCGGTGCTCTACGTGACGGCCGAGGAGTCGGCGGCGCAGGTGAAGATGCGCGCCGACCGCCTCGGCATCACGAGCGATGCGCTGCTCCTGTGGCCGGAGACCGACCTGTCGATCGTACAGGCCCAGCTCGACGACGTGAAGCCGCGCGGCCTGGTCATCGACTCGATCCAGACCGTCTTTCTGCCCGAGCTGGAGTCGGCGCCCGGCAGCGTCACTCAGGTGCGCGAGTGCGGGGCGCGTCTCATGACGCTGGCCAAGAGCCGCGGCATCGCGACGTTCCTGGTCGGCCACGTCACGAAGGAGGGCGCTCTTGCCGGACCGCGCGTGCTCGAACACCTCGTCGACACCGTGCTGTACTTCGAGGGCGAGCGCCATCATTCGTATCGCGTCCTGCGCGCGGTCAAGAACCGGTTCGGGTCGACGAACGAGATCGGCGTCTTTGAGATGGCCGAGGGCGGACTGGTGGAGGTGAAGAACCCCTCGGGATTCTTCCTGGCCGAGCGCCCCGAGAATGCGCCCGGCTCGGTCGTCGTCTCGAGCCTCGAGGGCACGAGGCCGGTACTGCTCGAGCTGCAGGCCCTCGTCGCGCCGGCGCCGGTCGGGACGCCCCGGCGCACCGTGCTCGGCGCGGACTACAACCGTGTGTGCCTGCTGCTGGCGGTGCTCGAGAAGCGCGCGGGCGTTCCGCTCGGGAGCCAGGACGTCTTCGTCAACGTGGCCGGGGGCGGCCGCGTGACGGAGCCCGCCGCGGATCTCGGCATCGTCGTCGCGGCGGCCTCGAGCTACATGGATCGGCCGGTGCCGAGCGACGTCCTCGTCGTCGGAGAGGTCGGGCTCACCGGAGAGGTCCGCGCGGTCGCCGGGCTGGAGCTCCGCCTCCGCGAGGCGGCCGCCCTCGGCTTCCGCCGCGCGATCGTGCCCCAGAGCAACATTCTCGAGCCGCCGAAGACGTCGCTCGACGTCCGCGGCGTGGCCACGGTCGGCGACGCCCTGACCGCGCTTCTCGGCTGAGGATGCGCCCGATGACGGAGAGGAACGCGGCGGCGCGGATCGCGGTGGTCATCCCGGCCGGGGGTGTCGGCGCGCGCTTCGGAAGCCGCATCCCGAAGCAGTTCCTCACGATCCAGCGCGTTCCGGTCTTGACGAAGACGGTGAGCTGGTTCGCCCGGTACCCGGCCGTGACGGCGATCGCGGTGTCCGCGCCGGAGGCGCACGTCGCGCGGACCCGGCGCGCGCTGTCGGCGCTCGCCCGGCGTGCCCCGCTCGTGGTCGTGGCCGGCGGCCCGACGCGCCAGGATTCGGTGTGGCTCGCGATGCAGGCCGTGCCCGACGACGCCGAGATCATCGTCGTGCACGACGCCGTGCGCCCGCTGATCACGCGTGACCTCATCGCGAGCGTGGTGCGCGCTGCCGCGGAGCACGGCGCGGCGATCTGCGCCCTGCCGATCTCGGAGACGGTGAAGCGTGTCCGCAACGACGTGGTGGAAGCGACGCTCGATCGCTCGGAGCTGTGGGCGGTTCAGACGCCGCAGGCGTTCCGCGCCGCGCTGCTCCGCGAGGCGCACGAGAAGGCGCGCCGGGACGGAGTGGTGGGCACCGACGACGCCATGCTGGTGGAGCGGCTCGGCCATGCGGTCCGCGTCGTGCGCGGGCTCGCCGAGAACGTGAAGATCACCACGCCGGGGGACCTTCGCCGGGCGCGCGGAGCCCGGAGGCCTTGACGCGCGTCGGCTTCGGATTCGACCTGCACCCGTTTGCGGCGGGGCGGCCGCTCGTGCTCGGCGGAGTCACCGTCGAGTTCGACCGCGGCCTCGCCGGCCACTCCGACGCCGACGTGCTGTCGCACGCGGTCGGCGAGGCGCTGCTCGGGGCGCTGGCGCTGGGCGATCTGGGCCGGCACTTCCCCGACACCGACGCGCGCTACCGCGGCATCTCGAGCCTCACGCTGCTGCGGAATGTGATGGATCTGGTCAGCGCGCGCGGCGGGCGCCTGGTCAACGTGGATGCGACCGTGCTGGCCCAGGCGCCGCGCCTGGCGCCGCTGCTGCCGGAGATGGCCAAGCGGCTGGCCGATGTGCTGGGACTCGAGATCGACCGGGTGAGCGTGAAAGCCAAGAGCCCCGAGGGGCTCGGCTTGCTCGGCCGGCAGGAGGGAATGGCGGCGATGGCCGTGGTGAGCGTCGAGGTGACAGGATGATCCGGATCTCCAACACGATGACACGCACCAAGGAGGAATTCACTCCCCTCGCGTCGGGCGAAGTCCGCATGTACGTGTGCGGGGTGACCGTCTACGACTACTCGCACATCGGCCACGCCCGCAGCGCCATGGTCTTCGACGTGATCCGCCGCTACTTCACCTTCAAGGGCTATCGCGTGACGTTCGTGAAGAACTACACCGACGTCGACGACCGCATCATCAAGCGCGCCAACGACGCGGGCGTGACCGCGCGGGAATTCGCCGAGCGCTTCATTCAGGCGGAGCGCGAGGACATGGCCTCCCTCGGCGTGCTGGCGCCCGACGTCGACCCGAAGGCGACCGAGCACGTGGGCGAGATGATCCGGCTCATCGAGCAGCTGGTCGCCTCGGGGCACGCCTACCCGATCGAGGGCGACGTCTACTTCGCGATTCGCAGCTTTCCTCCGTACGGGCGACTGTCCGGTAAGAATCTCGACGAGCTCCTGGCCGGCGCCCGCGTCGAGGTGGACGAGCGCAAGCGCGACCCGCGCGATTTCGCGCTCTGGAAGGGCGCGAAGCCCGGCGAGCCGGCGTGGGACAGCCCGTGGGGGCGAGGCCGGCCCGGGTGGCACATCGAGTGCTCCGCGATGGCCATGAAGTATCTCGGAGCGACCTTTGACCTTCACGGCGGCGGCGAGGATCTCATCTTCCCCCACCACGAGTGCGAGATCGCCCAGACCGAGGCCTGCACCGGCAAGCCGTTCGCGCGCTACTGGGTGCACAACGGCATGGTCAACATGGGCAAGGAGAAGATGTCGAAGTCGCTCGGCAACACGCTGAACATCCGCGAGATCGTCAAGCGCCACGACCCGGACGCGCTGAGGCTCTGGATGCTCGGCACGCACTACCGGAACATGATCGAGTGGTCCGAGGAGCGGGTCGAGGAGAGCGCGCGGGCGCTCGAGCGCCTGGCGCGTCTGTTCCACGACGCGGCGGCGGCGCGCGACGGAGGCGGTCCGGCGCCGCTGCCCCCGGCCTTCGCCGAGTTCCGGCCGCGCTTCGAGCGGGCGATGGACGACGACTTCAACACCCCGCAGGTGCTCGGCGTCCTCTTCGATTTCGGGCGGGCGCTGGCCGACGCGCGCGACCGCGGGGCCGGAGGCCCGGGCGCATTCATCGCCGGCGTCGACGAGCTGGTGCGGCTCGCGCGCGTGCTCGGGCTCTTCGGCCGAGCCACGACGACGGACGGCCCGCCGGCCGAGGTCCAGCGCCTGCTCGCCGCGCGGGGCGAGGCGCGGGCGCGCCGCGACTTCCGGCGAGGCGACGAGCTGCGCGACGAGATCGGACGGCTCGGCTGGCTCGTCGAGGACACGCCGGCCGGCCCGCGGCTCACGCCGAAGGGGCGGTAGTGGCGGAAGGCCGCGTCTACGGCCGCAACCCGGTGCTCGAGCTGCTCCGCGCGCATGGGCGGCGCGCCGACGAGATCGCGGTCCTCGCCGGTGGGCGCGGCCCACTGGCCGAGGTGGTGGCGCTGGCGCGCCGTGCCGGGGTCAAGGTCTCCTATCGCACGCGCGAGCAGCTCACGGCGATCGCGGGCTCCGATCGACACCAGGGTGTGGTCGCGCGCGTGGCATCCGCGGAGTACGCGGATCTCGCGGCGCTCCTGGCGATCCCCGCGGCGCGCCGGGAGGCGGCCTTCTTCGTGGCCCTCGATCAGGTGCAGGATCCGCGGAACTTCGGGGCGCTGCTCAGGACGGCCGAAGCCTTCGGCGCCCACGGCGTCATCGTCCCGAAGCACCATCAGGTCGGGCTCACGGACGCTGCGGCTCGAGCGGCCATGGGGGCGGTCGAGTACCTGTCCGTCGCCCGCGAGACCAATCTGGTTAACGCGCTGGAAGCCCTGAAGAAATCTGGGGTCTGGGTCTTCGGGGGCGTGACGGGATCGGGTGTGCCGGCGTGGGGAGCGGACCTGACGGGCCCGCTCTGCCTGGTCCTCGGGAGCGAGGGCGAGGGGCTCAGGCCCCATGTGGCCAAGGCGTGCGACGTCCTCCTCACGATCCCCATGCGAGGAAGGGTCGGCTCGCTGAATGTCGCCGCGGCCGGCGCCGCGCTCTGCTACGAAGTGGCTCGGCAGCGAGCCGCCGGAGGTAAAGATCTTGACTTATCGAAAAGTCAAGCCTAATGTGACCTTTTGTCTGTGCTGGCGTAGCTCAGGGGCAGAGCAACTGCCTTGTAAGCAGTGGGTCGGGGGTTCAAATCCTCCCGCCAGCGCCAGCTTTCTCGGGGAGTTGCCAGGTGCGTGCCGGCGGATTCGGGGAGGTACCCAAGTGGCCAAAGGGGGCAGACTGTAAATCTGCTGGCGTACGCCTTCGGGGGTTCAAATCCTCCCCTCCCCACCATTGTCGCGGTGCCATGAGCCCGGCTCAGGCCGAGGGTGGGCTGAGAAGGGCGCGGCTACGAGGGGCACGCGCGGTTCCAAGGTTGAGAAGGGCTCCGCGTTGAGCGGGAATAGCTCAGCGGTAGAGCGCCAGCCTTCCAAGCTGGGGGTCGCGGGTTCGAATCCCGTTTCCCGCTCCAAGTCTCGCGCATGCGCCCATGTAGCTCAGTCGGTAGAGCGCGTCCTTGGTAAGGACGAGGTCTCCGGTTCAATCCCGGACATGGGCTCCATCTCGATAAGAATCGCTACCGCCAACGGGAGGGTGTGAGGAATGGCGAAGGCGAAGTACGAGCGGACGAAGCCGCACGTGAACGTGGGGACGATCGGGCACATCGATCACGGCAAGACGACGCTGACGGCGGCGATCACGAAGGTGCTGCACACGAAGAACAAGACGATCGCGGTGCGGGAGTACGGGTCGATCGACAACGCGCCGGAAGAGCGGGAGCGGGGGATCACGATCGCGGTGGCGCACGTGGAGTACGAGACGGACAAGCGGCACTACGCGCACATCGATTGCCCGGGGCATGCGGACTACATCAAGAACATGATCACGGGGGCGGCCCAGATGGATGGGGCGATCCTGGTGGTGGCGGCCAATGATGGGCCGATGCCGCAAACGCGGGAGCATGTGCTGCTGGCGCGGCAGGTGAACGTGCCGTTTCTGGTGGTGTTCATGAACAAGGTGGACATGGTGGACGACCCGGAGATTTTGGACCTGGTGGAGCTGGAGGTGCGGGAGTTGCTGAAGAAGTACCAGTTTCCGGGGGACGAGGTCCCGGTGATCCGGGGGTCGGCCTTGCAGGCGAACGAGAAGCCAGAGGATCCGAAGGCGAACGCGGCGATCTTCAAGCTGATGGAC
>QHSM01000594.1 GCA_003221595.1 Candidatus Rokuibacteriota bacterium
CGGAACGACGAGCGCCAGAACGAGGAGAGCGAGCGGTAGGACGAATCGGCGCCGCATGCTGCCGCGATTGTAGACCTTCGAGCACCCCAGTGTTGATGGATTGACAGTCGACAGACGAAAGCGAAACACCCTCCACCGGCCCGTCCCCCGCAGAAATCTGCGAAGTCGCTAACTTGCGATTGGCATTGGATATGCCCTTGTCCGGCAGACGTACGGGGAGGATGTCTCCGATACCTGCACACGGGGAGGCACCCAAATGTTTGGGACGCGCATAAGAACACTAACGGCACTCATCGTCACCATCACGGGCCTGGCCGTCGCCGCCCCCGCCTCGGCGGAGTGGTTCGTCGATCTTTACATCGGCGGTGCGTTTACCGAAAAGCACGATGTGGATACACAATTCGTCCCCAGTGGCGCGCAAGTCTCGACCCTGGATGTCTCGTTCAACAACTCGTTCACGGGTGGTCTACGCGGAGGCTACTGGCTTCCGTTCGACGTCGGTCCACTCAACTTCGGTTTCGGCGTCGACTTCTCGCACTTCGCACCGAACATCAGCCGGCAGACCCGCGCCTTCTGTGCGCAGTTCTGCGTCAACGGTACATTCGACGACCTCGATCTCTCGGTCTGGGTGATCGGATTCGACGCGCTGCTCCGGGCTCCGCTCCTGAAGAGCGCGGAGTTTCCGCACGGTCAGCTTCAGCCGTACTTCAGGGTCGGACCGGCGATCTTCGTGGCGGACGCGAATGACAGCAGCAACTTCGCTCCGGCGAATCAGAGCGACAGCGATACATCGATCGGCGTCAAGCTGGGAGTGGGCGTCGCCTGGCTGTTCACCAAGAACATCGGCGTGTTCACCGAATACCGGTACACGCACTTCAGCCCGGAGTTCACGTTCCAGAACGGAGGCGCCATCGCCAACGTGAGCACGTCGGTCAACAGTCACTACCTGCTCGCAGGAGCCACCTTCCGCTTCTAGGCGGACCGCTCAAGGGTTGACCAGAAGCTGAGGCCGCTTCGTCGCGATCCCTGTCGTCATGTGCTTCCGGATCTCGTCCGTCATGACGGCCTCCGGCGGTGATTTCCCATAGCCGCCGAGCGCCGCGATCTGGTCCTCCGAGAAATCGGGAGCCACGTTGTGCAGGCATTCATGGAAGGCGAGGCCGGCGGTCTTCTCGGCGGATTGCGAGGTGACTTTCAGCTTGCCCCGGCTCATCACGGACACGTCCTTGTAGAATTCGGAGCCGACGATCTTGCCGCGCTTGCTCGTATGGCCGGCGATGCCTGGCCTGAGGGTCGGCGGCCGCTCCATGTTCTTGACGATGACCGACGCGCCCACGTCTCGCACATGATGCAGTCGTATCGTGTCGGATTCGGATTGAGCGCCCCAGCCGACAAAGACCGAGTCGCTTGACCCGTCGAACGCTTCGTCGAATATCGCCCGCAGGGCGACCTCGATCTCGCCTCGTCTGTCGCTGGCAATCCCGGCGTGATTGATCATCTTGATGTTGAAATCCGTCATACGCCCCTCCTCCCGATCCGGTGCGCCCTCAAGTGGGCAAGCGTTATGCCAAGCTGTTTTAGCGAAAGAACTCTCCCGAATATTCCAGATTTGCCAACAGACCACGACCTGGGTCGGGCTCTCGACCCTGGTCCATCCGGGCGTTTCGCCTGCAACGCGCCCGATGGAGTGCGCGAGGAGTGGTAGGCGGACCAGGGATCGAACCTGGGACCTCGGCCTTGTAAGGGCCGCGCTCTTCCAGCTGAGCTATCCGCCCGTGAGCCTCATCGTAGCATCGCGACCGGGCTCACTCGATGACCTGATCCGCCCGGACGAGCAGCGGCTGGGGAATCTTGAGCTTCAGGGCCTTCGCCGTCTTCACATTGATGACCAGCTCGAATATCGTGGGCTGCTCGACCGGCAGGTCGGCCGGCTTGGCGCCCTTGAGGATCCGGTCCACGTACCCGGCGGCTCGACGGGCCGCCTCCTTCACGCTCGGGCCGTAGCTCATGAGGCCGCCGGCTTCGGGATAGTACGAGAACGGATAGAGCGCGGGCAGGTGGTTCTTCATCGCCAGCTCGGTGATCCGGACGGCGCTCGGGTGAAGGTTGCTGCAGTCGAACATCACGATCGCCTCGACCCGCTGCCGCATCGCCAGGTCGAACGCGCTCGGCAGATCGCGGGCGCTCGGCGCTTCCAGGGAAACCAGCCTGACCTGGAGCACGTCGGACGCGACTCGCGTCCCCGCCCACTCGCCCTCGGGAATCACGTTCGTGCCGCCGCACCAGAGCACGCCCACGCGCGAGAGCGACGGCAGCATCTCGCGGAGCACCTCGAGACGCTTCTGGCTGAGC
>QHSM01000595.1 GCA_003221595.1 Candidatus Rokuibacteriota bacterium
CCGTGAACTGCGGCTCTGCCTGGGCGGCGCCCGCGCCGATCCCGAGCAGGAGCATTGTCATTGTGGCGATCGTGCGTTTGAAACCTGTCATGAGCCTCCTCCTTGGCGAATGTTCTGCTCCGTTCGACGGCGCCACCCTCCCCCTTGTTTACGCGGGGGCACCCCGTATTCTGTTGCGCGCCGAGAGGTGCCGGTGGCGCCCCGGGGAGGGCCGCGCACATGGATGCCTGGACGGGCGGACGAGCCGTCGTCGAGATGCTGAAGGTCGAGGGCGTCAAGCACGTATTCGGAATCGTCGGATCCACGTTTCTGGACGTGCTCGACCGGCTCTACGACGATTCGAGCGTTGAGTACATCAAACGTCCGCCACTCGGCCGGCCCGAGGCTCCGGTGATCGCCGTCCACGGGGACGGCGGATTCTTGATGAACTGCCAGGAGATCGAGACCGCCGTCCGACACAACATCGGAGTCGTCACGATCGTCATGAACAACAATTGCTGGGGATCGGAGAAGGCGTACCAGAAGCACTTTTACGAGAGCCGCTTCATCGGCTGCGACATCGGCAACCCGCGCTACGACGAGCTGGCCAGACTCTTCGGCGCCGCCGGCTACTACATCGAGCATCCCGATCAGGTCGGCGATGCCGGACCCTGACGAATTCCCGACTCCGGCCGCGGTCCGTCGCCCCGACTGAGACGACGGGATCGCCCCACGCGGCCGTCTACGGGCTATCGATCCGGAGAGCTACTCGTAGCGGCTGATGTGCAGATGCACGCCGTGACTGGACGCCGGTTCGACGGTGACCTCGCCGGTGCCGCGCAGGAGAGCCGTGCCGGCGCGGTCGAACGCGGCGGTCAGCCCCGAGAAATCTTCGGCGACCATCGAGAGCGCCACCAACCCCTCGGTGCCGCCCACCTCCTCGGCAGGAACGACCAGCAGCGCGCCGCGGCCGACGGCCAGCATGGTGCGCGGGCCGCCGTTCATCGCGACCTCTTCGAGGCCGAAGAGTGACCGGAGCCGATCGCTCGAGCGCTTGACGTCGGATGCGCCGATCACGAGGCGCTTGAGCCGGAGCGGGGCCGCCGGCTCGGTCGCGGCCCCCGACGGCGTCGCCAGCTCCACGAGCACACCACCGCACGCCTTGGGGTGCACGAACGCGATCTGTCCGGCCAGACCGGGACGGGGGGTCGGATCGAGCAAGTCGACGCGCATCTCCGTGAGCGAGGTCAGCGTCTTGACGATGTCCGGCGTGTCGAAGCAGAGGTGGTGGAGTCCCTCGCCCCGCCGGGCCAGAAAGCGTCCCACGCCCGACGACGAATCGAGCGGCTCGAGGAGCTCGATCTCGGTCTCACCGGCGCCGAGCAGCGCGGCTCGCACGTGCTGGTCCGGAATCGTCGCCTCCTTGAGGAGGGGCAGCCCCAGCGTGTCACGGTAGAAGCGATACGCGTCCGCCAGCCGATTCACGACGATGCCGACGTGGTGAATTCGCCGCATCACGCTCAATTCCCCCTCAGCGTACGAAGGCGCGCCACACGAGACTTCCGGCGGGGCGATGGCAGCAACGGCCGGCGGGGACCGCAAATGGGGTCACGCTCGAGCGTGATCACGGGATCACCGTACCCGAGCCGCTTCGTCTTCGCAATGTTTTGCGATCCCCGGCAGTTGCGGCGGGGAGGCCAGTGACTAGCCGGCGGCCGCGCTGAAGAGCCGCTGGAACTGCTCCCATGCCATCGGGGGCATCGCGCCGACCTTCGTGTTCTCCTCGACGTGACCCGCCGACTTCATGCCGACGAGCGCCGTGCCGATACCCGGCGTCGAGCGCACGAACTGAAGCGCCCGCTGCGCGTCGCTCGTCAGCCCCGGGATGTACTCGGTGATCATCGGCGGCAGGTTGCGCGTCAGCTGGCCCTGATGGACCGAGGCGGAAGCCATCACGAAGATGCCGAGCTGGCGGGCCGCCTCGAGCACGGGCACGGTACGATCCTTCACGCGCTGGTTGGCGCGCGTGAACGCTTCGGGCATCCCGAGGTTGTAGGGCAGCTGGACGACTTCGAAGTGATGGTCCTGGCCGCCCACCTCGCTCGCGATGGCGACCAGCTCGGCGAGGGACAGGTAGTCGGCGGCGCTCGGGTCCGCGCGGAACCCGGTCCAGGTCGCGGTGCCGTAGCGCGCGATACAGCCGTCGGACACCGCCGTCTCCAGAGCCTCGAAGGCGGCGCGGAGGCGGCGCTCGAACTCCACCCGGTCCACCTCGCCGAGCTGGGTCTCGGGATTGTGGAGATAGTAGATGTCGAGCGTTTCGAGCCCGAGGTTGGTCCGGCTGCGGTCGATCTGGTCACGCAGGTAGCGCGGGGTCATGCAGTGGGCGCCGCGCGCCACCTCGCCCGGCTTGATGATCCCGGTCTCGAGGTACGTCGCCGAGAAGTAGCCGCGCGGATCGCGCGGCACGGCTCCGTCGAACGGAATGAAGCCGCCCTTGGTGGCCACGACGATCTCGTCCCGGCCCACCGCGCCTCGGCCGATCGCCGTGGCGAGCGCCGTCCGGATCGCGCGCTCGCTGCGCTGATGGCGATAGTTCACCGCCGTGTCGAGCACGTTCACCCCGAGCTCCAGCGAGCGAAGCACGGCGTCCTGGTACAGCACGTCGGTCGTGCCGTCCTCGGGGCCGAGGTACGTGCCGAGCCCCAGCGTCGAGAGCAGCGGCCCGCGGGTCAGCTCGCGAAAATTGCCATCGGCCAGCCGTCCCTTGAATCGCTCCGTGTAGCGCCGCGTGG
>QHSM01000596.1 GCA_003221595.1 Candidatus Rokuibacteriota bacterium
CGGCGTGTGGGACTACGACCTCCCGGCCGCGCCCAACCTCGTCGATGTCACCGTGGACGGCCAGCGGGTGAAGGCCGTGGCGCAAGTCACCAAGCAGGGGTTCGCGTTCGTCTTCGATCGCGTCACCGGCAAGCCCCTCTGGCCCATTGTTGATCGCCCGGTGCCGCCATCGAAGCTGCCCGGCGAGAAGAGCGTCGCGACCCAGCCGTTTCCCACGAAGCCGGCGCCCTTCGAGATCCAGGGCGTACGCGAGGACGATCTGATCGACCTGACCCCGGCGCTCCGCACGCAGGCGCTCGACATCGTCAGCCGCTACGATCACGGCCCGCTCTACACGCCGCCGACCGAACGGGGCGCGATCGTCATGCCCGGTATCGGCGGCGGAGCCTCCTGGTCGGGCGCCGCGTGGGATCCCGAGACCCAGATGTACTACGTGACGACGCAGCGCTCGCCCCATGTGCTCACACTGAGCTCCTCCCCGCGCTTCAGCAGCGATCGTTACGTCGGGACTCCCCGGTTCCTACCCGGGCCGCAGAATCTCCCGCTGTTCAAGCCGCCGTGGGGCAGCCTCGTCGCGATCGACCTGTCGAGCGGCGATCACCGCTGGCGCTCTCCGGTCGGCAGCGGCCGGTACGCGACCGTCACCGGTCTCGGGATCACGGAGCGGCTGGGTTGGCCGAGCCGGTCCTTCGCCCTGGTCACGAAGACGGTGCTGCTGGTGGTACAGACCGGCTATCTGAGCAACCAGCGACCGGCACCCTATGCTCCCAACCGCGAGGTGTACGACCTCAACGTCCGGGAGCCGAAGCTCTACGCCTATGACAAAGCCAGCGGGTGGCTCCTCGCCCAGATCGACCTGCCGGCGAACGCGAGCGGCGCGCCCATGACCTACATGGCGGGAGGCAAGCAGTACGTGGCGTTCCCGATCGGCGGGGCGAACATCACGGAAGAGCTGATCGCGCTCGCCCTGCCCTGACGGGCGTGGCCTGACGCGGGAGGGGAATGCCCGTCCCCTCCCGCGCGGTCGAAGCGCGACAGGATCTACACGGTCTGGAGTATTTCGGCGGTCGCCATCTCCGGCGTCAGGATCTCCCGCCAGTCGGCATCGCGTGCCACCACGCCCTCGGAGGCCCGGAGCGTGTAGTAGCTCGGCCCGATGCCGCGCGGCGTGCCGCCCTCCTGCACTGCCTTGATGGCCGCGAGCAGCAGGCGACGGGCCTGGATGATGGCCTTGTCGGCCGGCCCGAGATGCTCTTTGCTCCGATCGACGACGCGCCCCATGCTCTCCTGGATTCCGCGGTCCTGCGTGTTGATGCCGTCGATCCCGGTGAACGTCTCCGTCTTCTGCACGCGCCGATCGAGGAGGTAGTTGTTCTCCTGGTTGGCCCTGGAGCGAAACGTCTTCTGGTCCACGTGGTCGGGGCCGTTGCCCGAGCGGCGCTCGGCCCGATCCTCGTCGTCGAGCGGCGCCTCCGTCGTGTGGTGCCAGTTGTAGACCATCGTGTTTCCGTCGTCCATCGGCACCCAGATGTGACCGGCCACCGCGGGGAATCCCTTGTTCGTCTGGTACGGGCGAATCTGGTGGAACGGCATCACGAAGTGATAGGTGCGGATGTGCATGTCGGCGTCGTCCAGCGGCCGGAGGCCGGAGTACTGATAGCCCCAGTCCGTGAGATCGACGACGAGCTTCGGCGCCTTGCCGCGCACGAACGCGCTCGCCGGGCTGATGCCGCCCCGCCGGGAATTGGTCGTGATGAGCCGGTGCAGGATCGGCGCGTGCGAGGTATCGATGCCGCCTTCGAGCGCCTGGAGCCAGTTGCACTCCTCGATCACCTTCGACACGTGCCGGTGCGTCGCCGGCGACTGGGTCCACGCGAACTTGGGCAGCGGCGGCTGAAGGTCGGGCGGGCCCATGTACGTCCAGACGAGACCGCCGAGCTCGACCGTGGGATAGGACGGCTGGCGGATCTTCTGCTTGAACGAGAGCTCTTCCGGCTCGTTCATCATGTCC
>QHSM01000597.1 GCA_003221595.1 Candidatus Rokuibacteriota bacterium
GTCGAGGCTCGAGGGGATCGCGAAGAGGAGGTCCGCCGTCGAGCCGGTCAGCACCAACCCCGCCGAATAGCCGAATGCCCAGGCGATCGCTTTCTTGGCGCGTGAATTCGAGTAACGCTATACTGACGGGCGGCCGAGTCTTCTCTTAGGTAGGCTTAACATGCCACGATCGTCAATCCTCAAGGTCAAGGCCAACGTCAACACCACGGACACCACGGCGTCCGTTCAGGACTATCTCGCGGCGATCTACGATCTGGCCGGCAGCGGCAAGCCGGTGATCGGCGCCCGGCTCGCCAAGCACATGTCGATCTCGGCGCCCGCCGTGACCGAGGCGATCCATCGCATGGCGCGCGGCGGCTACGTCAAGATCGGGCGCGGCAAGGAGCTGACGCTCTCACCGAAGGGGCGTCAGATCGCCGAGGTGATGGCCCGGCGTCACCGGCTCCTCGAGCGCTGGCTCACGGACACGCTGGGCCTCAACTGGACCGACGCGCACGAGGAGGCGCACCGCCTCGAGCACGCGCTCTCGCCCCGGGTCGAAGATCGGCTGGCCGAGCTTCTGGGGATGCCGAGCACGTGCCCGCACGGCAATCCCATTCCGGGGATGGCCAAGCCGCCGAAGGTCGAGCCCTTCCCCCTCGCCCAGGCAAAGGAGGGCATGACCGTCGTCGTCGAGCGCATCACCGAGGAGGCGGAGGCGGACAAGAAGCTCCTCGAGCATCTCTGGCGCAACGACGTGCGGCCGGGCCGGCGACTCAAGATCACCGAGGTCGCGCCGTGGGCCGGGACCATCACGGCGTCGGGTGACGGCCAGACCATCGCGCTCGGCGTACCGGCGGCCGCCAAGATCTGGGTTTACATCCCGGGCGGAGCCGGATGAAGGCCCTCTTCTGGGTTTTCGTCGCGATCTTCTGCGTCTACGTCTTCTACACCGGTGCGATGACCGTCTGGTCGTACCTGGAAGTCACCGGCGTCGTCGAGGAGGTCGTCATCGAGCGCGCGTCGCGGGTCGATCGCAACGAGCGGGCAACCCGGATTCGAGACGAGATCGCGAAGAAGGTGGCGCAGAGCGGGATCAAGGTCGACGAGCGGAGCGTGTCGGTGTCCGACCAGGGACCGACGCTCGACGTCGGCGTGCGCTGGAGCTGGCCCCTGATCACCTATCAGGGTGACGACCTGCTCTCGCTCCCCCTCAAGCACGAGCGCACGTTCAACATCCCCGCCCGCTAGCTCGTCGGCGCCGCGGGCGAAGCCGCAGCCGGACGCGGTCGGGGTCGAGACGACCACGCGGCACGCGTTCGCTGCTCCGGGCCGGCTGGGCTCCACCCCGGCGCGCCTCGCCCGCCGCGCGCTTGACGGGAACGGGTCCCTTCGACCCCGACCGCATCCGGCTGCGGCTTCGCCCGCGGCGGCAACGGTCAGCGTTTGGCGCGAGCTTCTTCGATCATCTTCGCGACGCGGTTGCGGTCTTCGCCGGGTGGCGCGAGGGCGACGAATTTCTCCCAGGAGCGAATCGCCGCGCCCGTGTCTTTCTTGATCTCGTAGAGCACCTGGCCCCGGTAGAGCAGCGCCGGCAGATAGCTGGGATCGAGCGCCAGGGCCCGCTCGAACGTCTCGAGCGCGCGGTCGACGTGCTCGGGCCCTCCGCCGATCGCCACGATGAGCGCGAGGTGGGTCATGGCATCGACGTTCTTCGGGTCCCGCTTGAGGACCGCCTGGTACGCCGCGATCGCCTCGCCGTATCGGCCCTCGGCGAGACTGGCGCGCGCAGCCTGCAGCATGCCGCGAAGCACCTCCGGCGGCACCACGCGTCCCGTCCCGCCCGGCGCCGGCGGCAGCCCGGCCGGCGCCAACGGACTCTCCGAGGGCAGCGCGGCGAGCGGCCGCGATCCCGTCTGCGGCTGACCGGCCATGGGATCGGGCTGGGTGTACCGGACGATGCCGGCGCCCACCACGATGCCGAACGTGACGAGAAGCACCGCGCCCGCCGCGAGCGTCAGGGGATGACGCCACGCCGAGCCGCGGAGCTCGCGCGGCTCGATCTTCGGCGGCGCGGGCTCCGCCGGGCCCAGCCGGTCCATCTCGGTCAGGATGAGGGCGGCCTCGCCTTCGTACCGCCGGCACAGGTCGGCGTAGTCGGCGTCCGAGACGTGGCCGGCTCCGTGCTCGAACTCGAGCTCGCGCAGCGCCGCCAGCGCGGCGCGCTTCTCCTCGGCCAGCTGCTGGCGACGGTCGGCGGGGAGCGGAAGGAAGGTTCGCCCGCGCGCGTCGGCGCGAAGCAGCGGCCAGAGCGTGAAGGCCAGCGCCGGGACGCCGATCACCACCGTGGCGACCAGGATGCCCCTCACGAGCCGCGCTCCACTTCTCGGCGAATGCGCTCGCTCATCGCCGCGTCCACGACGACGGGCTCGGCCGCGCCGCGCGGGCGCCGCGTCCATCGCGCGATCAAGATCGCGACGATGGCGAGCCCGGCCGCGACGGCGACGAGCGGCAGGAGCCAGACGAGGAGGTTGAATCCGCGGCGCGGCGGCGACAGGAGGATCCATTCGCCGTAGCGCTGGACGAAGTAGGCCTGGACGGCGTCGGGGCTTTCGCCCGCCGCCAGCCGCTCGCGGATGATCGCGCGCATCTGGCCGGCCATCTCGGAGGGTGAGTCCGCCACCGAGAGATTCTGGCAGACGACGCAGCGAAGCTGCGCGGCCACCTCGTGGACGGTCTCTTCGCTGACCGTCTTCGACGACGCGGACGCGGACGACGTCGCCGCGGCCACGAGGGCCGCCGCCACCAGGAGCCGGAGAGCGGCTCTCACCGGGCCGTCTCGGCGAGCAGCCGCTCGACCGTCTCGCGAAACACCACGTCGGTGACGGCGCTCACGTGCTTGACGCGGATGCGTCCCTGGCGGTCCAGGAAGAACGTCTCGGGCACGCCGTAGACGCCGAAGTCGACCGACACGGTGCCCGTCAGGTCCTGGGCGTTGGGAAAGGTGAGACCGAAATCGCGGACGAACTTCTCGGCGGCCTCACGCCTGTCCTGGATGGCGACGCCCAGCACGACGACGCCCCGCTCACGATAGGCGCGCCAGTTCTTCTCGAGAATCGGCGCCTCCTCGTAGCATCCGGGGTAACACCACGACGCCCAGAAATTCAGGACGACGACCTTCCCGCGGTGCGCCGCCAGCATGAGCGGCGCGCCCTCGAGCGTGGTGAGCGCGAACGTGGGCGCCGGCTTGTCGAGGAGCGGCGAGGGGATGTCGCGCGGGCTCATGCGAAACCCGTAGGCGAGCAGCACCAGAACGGGCAGGACGGCGAGCGGGATCAGCCAGCGCCAGAGCCGCCTCACGCGGATGCGCGCCGCTCCGGAAGGATCGCCAGCAACGCGCCCAGCGTCAGCACGACGCCGCCGATCCAGATCCAGCTCACGAGACGGTTCACCTGGACCTTGATGGTCGCCTGGCTGCCGTCGCGCGCGAAGTCACCGAGGACGAGGTAGATGTCCTCCTTGAGCCCGAGCCGGTAGTCGACGTAGGCGATGGGCGCTTGCTCCTGCGGGTAGAACTTCTTGGCGGGCCGCAGCACGCCGAGCGCGCGGCTGTTCGTGACGGTGAACGCCCCGACCACCTTGAAGTGATTCGACTCCTCGGCGGCGGAGAGCCCGTCGAACCGGAGGCGATACCCGGCCAGCTCCGCAGTCTCCCCGCGTCGGAGCGTCGTCTCGGTCTGCACGGACCACGCGTGCGATCCGGTGACGCCCAGCGCGATGATCAGGATGCCCAGGTGCACCACGAAGCCGCCGTAGCGGCGGTTGTGCCGCCGCAGGAGCCCGCCCACGGCCGGGAAGAGGCGCTCGCCGACGCGCAGGCGAGCCCGCGTCGCCCGCACGATGTCGACGGTGATGGTGGCGGCGACGAAGACGGTCGTGGCGAACGTCAGCGCCGCCAGGGCCGACCGGACGCCCAGCGCGAACGCGATCGCCGCCGCGACGACGCCGAGCACGACCGGCCAGAGAAAGTTCCGCTTCAGGTTCTCGAGGGAGGCCCGGCGCCAGGCGATCAGCGGTCCGACCCCCATCAGGAAGATCAGGGACAGGAACAGCGGCACGTTGACCTGGTTGAAGAACGGCGCGCCGACGCTGACCTTGACGCCCCGGAGCGCCTCCGACAAGAGCGGAAAGACCGTGCCGAAGAAGACGGTGAAGGCGGCCGCCACGAGCAGGACGTTGTTCAGGAGGAACGCCGACTCGCGCGAGACGACGGAGTCGAGGTTGCCCTGCGAGCGGAGCGCCTCCCAGCGCCACGCGACCAGACCGAGCGCCGTCAGCATGACGAGCGCGAGGAATCCCAGGAACAGCGCCCCGATCGAGCCCTGCGTGAAGGCGTGGACCGAGGCGATCACCCCGGAGCGCGTGAGGAACGTGCCGAACAGCGTCAGCCCGAAGGTCAGGATGACCAGCACGATGTTCCAGAGCTTCAGGATGCGCCGGCGCTCCTGGATCATCACCGAGTGGAGGAACGCGGTGCCGGTGAGCCAGGGCATGAACGCGGCGTTCTCGACGGGATCCCACGCCCAGTAGCCGCCCCAGCCCAGCACGTGGTAGCTCCACCAGCCGCCGATCAGGAGGCCGAGGGAGAGGAAGTACCAGGCGACGATCGTCCACCGCCGCGTCAGCACGAGCCACGTGTCGCCGACCCGCCCGGCGGCGAGCGCGGCCATCGCGAAGGCGAAGGGAACCGTGAACCCGGTGAAGCCCAGGTAGAGCGCGACGGGGTGCGTGATCATCCCGGTGTCCTCGAGCAACGGATTGAGGCCGCGACCGTCGGCCGGCACCGGAAGCTGTCGCTGGAACGGCGACGCGGCGACGGTCATCACGAGGAGGAAGAAGGCGAGGATGCCGAGCATGGTCGCGAGCGCCCACGGGTAGAGCTCGCGCGCACCCTCCCGGTGGCGGACGATCAGGATCAGCGTGTAGAGGGCCAGCATCCAGGACCAGAGGATGATGGAGCCCTCGAGCGCGCCCCAGACTCCGGTGATGCGGTAGTAGAACGGCGTGCCGAGGTTGGTGTTGGACGCCACGTACCGGATCGAGAAAT
>QHSM01000610.1 GCA_003221595.1 Candidatus Rokuibacteriota bacterium
TGTCGGTCATCTTCGGATTGCTCAACATCATCAACTTCACCCACGGCGCTCAGTACATGATGGGCGCCTTCGTCGCGTACTTCCTCTTGCAGTGGGCGGGACTCGGCTACTGGTGGGCGCTCCTCATCGCGCCGATCATCGTGGGCGTTACCGGCATCGTGCTCGAGCGGACGACGCTCAAACGCCTCTACCAGCTCGATCACCTCTACGGTCTCCTGCTGACGTTCGGCTTCGCCCTGATCATCCAGGGCCTGTTCCGGCACCAGTACGGCTCGTCCGGGCTGCCGTACTCGATGCCCGGCCAGCTCACCGGCGGCCAGAATCTGGGCTTCATGTTCCTGCCGAACTATCGGGCGTGGGTCATCGTCTTCTCGCTCGCCGTCTGCCTCACCACCTGGTACGTGATCGAGCGCACGCGCCTGGGCTCGTATCTGCGGGCGGCGACCGAGAACCCGGCGCTCGTCCAGGCGTTCGGGATCAACGTGCCGCGGATGATCACGCTGACCTACGGCTTCGGCGTCGGCCTGGCAGCGCTGGCCGGCGTGCTGGCGGCGCCGATCTACCAGGTGAACCCGCTCATGGGCGCCGACCTCATCATCGTCGTCTTCGCGGTGGTCGTCATCGGCGGCCTCGGCTCGATCATGGGCTCGATCGTGACCGGCTTCGGCCTCGGCGTGGTGGAAGGCTTCACGAAGGTCTTCTATCCGGAGGCGTCCAACACGGTGATCTTCGTCATCATGGCCGTCGTGCTGCTGGCGCGGCCCGCCGGCCTCTTCGGGCGGGCCTCGTGACCGCGACGGCCCGCGAATACGTCGGGGCGGCCGCGCCCGTCACGACCGGGATGCCCCTCGCGCAGGTCGCCGCGTTCACCCTCATGACGGCGATCCTGGTGGCGGCGCCGTTCTTCGCGTACCCGGTGTTTCTCATGAAGGCGCTGTGCTTCGCCCTGTTCGCCTGCGCGTTCAACCTTCTCATCGGCTACGTCGGGCTCCTCTCGTTCGGCCACGCCGTGTTTCTCGGCACCGCCGGCTACGCCGCCGCGCACTCGGCGAAGATGTGGGGGTTCCGTCCGGAGCTGGCGATCCTCTTCGGCACGGTGGTCGCGGCGGGTCTCGGCGTCGTCATCGGCGCCCTGGCGATCCGGAGCAAGGGCATCTACTTCGCGAACATCACGCTGGCGCTCGCGCAGATGGTGTACTTCTTCTGCCTGCAGGCCGCCTTCACCGGCGGCGAGGACGGCATCCAGTCGGTGCCGCGCGGCACGCTCCTGGGATTCCTCGACCTGAGGGGCACGCTGACGCTCTACTTCGTCGTGCTCGCGGTGTTCCTGGCCGGGTTCCTCCTGCTCTACCGCGCGATTCACTCGCCGTTCGGTCAGGTGCTGAAGGCCATCCGGGAGAACGAGGCCCGGGCGATCTCGCTCGGCTATCGCGCCGAGCGATACAAGCTGCTCGCGTTCGTGCTCTCGGCCACCTTCGCGGGCCTCGCCGGGGCGACGAAGGCCCTGGTCTTTCAGCTCGCGTCCCTGACCGACGTCCACTGGACGATGTCCGGCGAGGTGGTCCTCATGGTGCTCCTGGGCGGCCTCGGCACCGTGTTCGGACCGGTGGTGGGCGCGTTCATCGTCGTGACGCTGGAGAACTACCTGGCGCACCTCGGGGCGTGGGTCACCGTCGTCCAGGGGGCGATCTTCGTCGTCTGCGTGCTGACGTTCCGTCGCGGCGTCGTCGGTGAGCTCGGCAAGCTCCTGGGGAAATCGCTCTAGCCGGTCGGAGGCCTCATGGCGTACACGGACATCCTCTACGAGAAGAAGGGCGGCGTCGCCTGGGTCACCATCAACCGGCCCGAGGTGCGCAACGCCTTCCGAACGACGACCGTCGCGGAGCTGACCGACGCGTTCCTCGACGCGCGCTGGGACGGAGCGATCGGCGTCGTCGTGCTGACCGGCGCCGGCGACAAGGCGTTCTGCTCCGGCGGCGACCAGAAGGAGCGGGGCCAGGGCGGCTACGCCCGGGGCGCCGCCGGCACGCCGAGCGAGCGCCCGATGGACGTGGAAGCGCTGCACAGCGCGATCCGGCACATCCCGAAGCCCGTCATCGCGATGGTCAACGGGTTCGCCGTCGGCGGCGGCCACGTGCTGCACGTGCTCTGCGATCTGTCGATCGCGTCCGAGAACGCGATCTTCGGCCAGACCGGGCCGCGCGTGGGAAGCGTCGACGCCGGCCACGGGACCGGATACCTCGCCCGG
>QHSM01000611.1 GCA_003221595.1 Candidatus Rokuibacteriota bacterium
AGGAGCCGCTCCACGGTCCCTCCCGTCAGTCCAGCACCGGACGGTGGTGGGCCCACGGCCGGGCGCGCTCGAAGGCCGCGGAGGCCCGGAGCACTGTGACGTCGTCGAAGCGACGGCCGACGATCTGCAGCCCGATCGGCAGCCCGTCCTTCGTGAAGCCGCACGGCACCGACGCCGCCGGCTGGCCCGTCATGTTGAACGGGTACGTGAACGGAATCCAGGCGTACGCCTCGACCGGCTTGCCGGCGATCTCCGTCGGGTTGTCGAGCCCCACCGGAAACGGTGGACACGCGATCGTGGGCGTCAGCAGGAGATCGTACGTCTCGAAGAGCGCGCGCGGATGCGACCACCACGCGAGCCGATCGAACCACGCCTGCACGTACTTCGTCGGCGAGTTCTTCAGCGTGGCCTCGATGAGCCGGTAGAGACCGGGCTCGATGTCGGCGCGGCGGTCGAGATACGGCGCCATCCGGGTCGCGATGCCGCCGCAGAAGAGCTCTCCCCACGCCTCGCGGGGCGACGGCCAGCGCGGCGTGACTTCCTCGAGGCGGCAGCCGAGCTCGCGGAACGCGCGGGCCGCCTTCGCGCACGCCGCGCGTACCTCGGGGTCGACCGCGTCGGCGAAGCCGAGGTCGTCGGTGTACGCGACGCGCAGTCCCTTGAGGCTCCCGCGCAGCGCCTTCACGTAATCCACGGGCGGGCCGGGCAGCGAGTACTGATCACGCTCGTCGGGGCCGGCGGACACCGTCAGCATCAGCGCGGCATCGGCGACCGTGCGGGTGAGCGGGCCGATGTGCGAGAGGCTCCACGCGCCGCTCGTCGGGTACGTCGGGATGCGCCCGTAGGACGGCTTGTGGCCGAAGATCCCGGTGCACGCGGCCGGGATGCGGATCGAGCCGCCGCCGTCGGTGCCGATGTGCAGCGGCCCCAGACCCGCCGCCGCGGCCGCCGACGCGCCGCCGCTCGAGCCGCCCGGCGTTCGCTCGAGGTTCCAGGGATTGCGGGTGATCCCGAAGACGAGGTTGTGCGTGGCGCCGATCCAGCCGAAGGTCGGCGTGTTCGTCTTGCCCAGCATGATGCCGCCCGCCGCCTTCATGCGCTCGACCATCGGCGCATCCTCGGTGGGGACGTTGTCCCGATAGAGCGGGGTCCCGAAAGTCGTCCGCACGCCCCGGGTGATGACGAGGTCCTTCACCGAGAACGGAACGCCGTGGAGCGGCCCGAGCCGCGCCCCGCGCCGCATGAGGGTTCGCTCGGCGGCCTTCGCGTCGCGCCGCGCCTGCTCGTCGGTCAGCGTCACGAAGGCGTTCAGCCGGGGATTGAGGGCCTCGATGCGCGCCAGCACGGCGCCGACCACCTCCACCGGTGACACCGTCTTCTTGCGGATCAGCCCCGCCAGCTCCGTCGCGGACAGCCAGGCGAGCCTCGCGTCAGCCATCAACAGTCCTCCTGGGGTGCCCGGGCTCTCATCGGCCGGCGGCTCGCGTCACGGTCAGGTTCCGCGAAGTCGAGGGTCGAGCGTGTCGCGCAGCGCGTCGCCCAGCAGGTTCGAGGCGAAGACCGCGAGGCTGATGGCGAGGCCGGGGAAGAGCACGAGGTGCGGCGCCTTCTGGGCGTACTCGGCCGCCGAGACCGACAGCATGCGGCCCCACGACGGGTACGGCTCGGGCACGCCGAGCCCGAGGTACGACAGGGTCGCCTCGACCAGGATCGCGCTGCCGAGCTGAGCCGTACACAGCACGATGAACGGCCCGATCGTGTTGGGCAGGATGTGGCGGAAGGCGATGCGCAGGTGGCGGACGCCGAGCGAGCGCGCCGCCTCGACGTACTGCATCTCGCGGATCGAGAGGACGCTGGAGCGGATCACCCGGGCCGCCCGCGGAATGATCGGGATCGAGATGGCGATGACGACGTTGTGGAGCGCCGGGCCGAGCGCGGCCGACATGACGAGCGCCAGCACCAGCAGCGGCAGCCCCTGGAGGATGTCGAGGATCCGCTGGGTCACCAGGTCGGTCTTGCCCCCGACGTAGCCGGACAGGAGCCCGATGATCCCGCCGAGCACGGAGCCCAGGAGCGTCGAGGCGAGGCCCACGACCAGCGAGACGCGCGCGCCGTGGACGATCCGCGAGTAGATGTCGCGGCCGAGATGGTCGGTGCCCAGCCAGTGCTCCGCGCTCGGCGCGCCGAGCGTATAGGCCGCGTCGGTGGCGATCGGATCGTGGGTCTGCAGGAGCTCCGCGAAGATCGCCGTCAGCACCATCACGAGGATCAGGGCGCCGCCGGCGGCGCCGAGCGGCTTCTTGCGCGCGAAGCGCAGGAGCACGGCGCCCGCGCCGGTCCGCGCG
>QHSM01000612.1 GCA_003221595.1 Candidatus Rokuibacteriota bacterium
CCCGCGCGTCACGACGATGTCGACCAGGTGCAGGCGCGAGCCGGCCAGCCAGTCGAGTGTCTCGGACGAGTGGTGGACGGCGTGCAGGCGCCAGAGCCAGGGCACCCGATGGAACGCCCGGTGCACCCAGTACTGGGTGAGGTCGGCGACGAGCACGATCTCGAGGAACTGCAGCGCCAGCGGCTGGGCCGCCACCGCGTCCTGGAGCCAGGGATGCGTGGCCCACCGGAAGAACAGGGCGGCCGGCAGCATCGTCAGCACGACCGTCACCTGCACCAGGAGATGGCTCATCGCGAAGTGCATGAGATCGGTCGTCCAGCCCCGGCGGAAGATCGGCTGCTCGCGCAACCGCGGAATCACTCGCTCGAGCGGGACGAAAAGCAGCGCCAGCACGAACAGGTTCAGCAGGAACCAGTCGAGCCCGACGGCGGTGGTGCCGCCGAGCGTTCCGACCTCGGCGGTCGAGCCGCCGAGCAGGGTGCCGGCGGTGGCGAGGGCGATGCCGGTGAAGCCGAGGACCCGGCGGCGGCGCAGGACGACGCTCAGCGCGCCCAGGCCGAAGCCCACCACGAGCATGACGTAGATCAGGAACCGGACGAGGTCCAGCGGATAGAGGGCGCGCGCCGACGGCGTCGTGAGCCAGCTCGGAAAGAGCAAGCAGAGCACGCCGCCGTAGCCGAGCGCGCCGCACGTGACCGCCAGGATGCCGCTGATCCAGCCCGAGCCGAAGCCGTGGCCGGTACCGCGGCCGAGCCTACCGCTCGGCGCCGAGCGCTTCTGACCGCTGGCGGCTTCGCTCACGCGAAGGCGAAGGCGCGCGCGGGGTTCTCGACGAGCAGGCGGTGCAGCCCGGCGTCGTCCACGCCCTTGGCGCGCAGGCGCGGCACGACGTTCACCAGCAGATGGTGATAGCCGTATCCGCCGTATTTCACGAGCGAGGTCTTGTAGGCGATGTCGTGCGACAGCAAGATCTGGTCGCGATGGCCGGCGGCGACGAGGGCGAGGACGTGGGCCATGCGGCCGCCGTCGTTGGGCATGTCGAAGCTCGGGTTGTAGGGATAGAACGAGTTCTCCATCCCGAACAGATCGTACTCGAGCCAGATGCCCGTCTGGGCGAGGTCGATCACGGCCCGCACGTCGGCGATGGTGCGGCAGAGATGGCACATGATCGTGCGTCGCAGATCGCCGCCTTCCTTCTGGACGAGCTTCGCCAGCTCCATGGGCATGGCCGGGTGACGGCCGGGATGGACCATGAGCGGCGCCCCCGTCTCGCGCTGGGCGATCACGGCCGCGCGGAGCACCTTCTGCTCGTTGTCGGTCCACGGGTACGTCGTGCCGATCTCGCCGATGAGGCCGGCGCGGATGCCGGTGTCGCCGACGCCCGACGCGACGTCGGCGATCATCTCTCGCGCGAGCGCGTCCACGGTGCGGCGGTCCATGTCGGGCGGATGGGACGCGGCCACGTAGTAGCCCGCGCCCATCACGACGTTGAGCCCGGTGGCGCGGGCGATCCGCGCGAGGGCCCGGGGGTCACGGCCGATCGTCGTCGGCGTCGGGTCGACCACGGTGCGGCCGCCGGCCTGCTTGAAGAGCAGGATCTCGTCCTGCGCGACCTGCTCGTCCTGGAGCCGCAGGTTGTCGAGGTTCGCGTTGAAGTTCTGGCGGACCCAGCCGAGGTTGGCGAGGCTCACCGGCTCCCGCGTGCGCGCCTTGTCCGCGGCCGCCGCCGGCTCGGCGAACATCACCTTGAAGTCGATCAGCAGATGCTCGTGCGGCAGCGTGATGCCGATCGCGTCCGGCGCCACCGCTCCGAGCACCGTCTGGATCTGACCGCCGAGCGGCCGGGACATCCGTTACCGGAACGCGGGAGCGATCTCGGCGCTGAACCGGTCGAGGTCGCGGCGCAGCTCGTCGAGCGGGCGGAACATCGTCGGCACGAACACGGTGTCGACCCGGGCCGCCCGGAGCTCATCGAGCTTGTCGCGGATCTGGTCCGGGGTGCCGGCCAGACAGGTGTCACGGGCGTCGGCGGCGTGGCGGCCCATGCGCTTGGCGATGGTGTCGGCGAGCGCCTCGACGTCGTCCTTCTTGTCGGTGATGTGCAGCGCCATGTTGACCGAGCGCCTGATGGTCTTGGGATC
>QHSM01000613.1 GCA_003221595.1 Candidatus Rokuibacteriota bacterium
TCCCAAACGGAGCGGAAAGGCGAAGCGAGACGGATCAATAGCTTCGCGGCATCCCGAGCACGTGCTCGCCGACGAAGGCGAGCACGAGGGTATTGTTGACGGGCGCCGTCTTGTACAGGCGGCACTCGCGGAACTTGCGCTCGACGTCATATTCCTCGGCGTAGCCGTAGCCCCCGTGGCAGTCGATGCACGCGTTGCCGGCTTCCCAGGCCGCTTCGGCGCCGAGGTACTTCGCCATGTTGGCCTCGCCGCCGCACGGCTGCTCGGCGTCGAAGAGCGCCGCCGCCTTGTCGCGCATGAGCTGCGCCGCGTCGGTCGAGATGTGCGAGCGGGCGATCGCGAACTGCACGCCCTGGTTGGCGCCGATCGGCCGGCCGAAGATGACGCGCTGGTTGGAGTACGCGACCGCCTTGTCGATGAACCAGCGCGCGTCGCCCAGCGAGTCCGAGGCGACCAGGATCCGCTCGGCGTTCATCCCGTCCAGAATGTAGCTGAACCCTTTGCCCTCGTCGCCGATCAGGCTCTCGGCCGGGATCTCGACGTTGTCGAAGAACAGGGCGTTCGTCGAGTGGTTCATCATCATGCGGAGCGGGCGCACCTCGAATCCTTTGAGGTTGCGGATGTCGATCAGGAACACGGAGAGCCCGTCGGTCCGCCGCTTCACGTGGTCGACCGGCGTCGTGCGCGCCAGGAGCAGCATCAGGTCCGACTGGAGCACGCGCGAGATGAAGATCTTCTGGCCGTTGACGACGTAGCGGTCGCCCTTGCGGATCGCGGTGGTCTGGAGCTTCGTGGTGTCCGAGCCCGAGTTCGGCTCGGTGACGCCGAAGGCCTGGAGCCGCAGGGCGCCCGTCGCGATCTTCGGCAGGTACTCTCTCTTCTGCGCGGCCGAGCCGTGCCGCAGCACGGTCCCCATGATGTACATCTGGGCGTGGCAGGCGCCGGCGTTGCCGCCCGAGTAGTTGATGGTCTCGAGGATCAGGCCGCCCTCGCGTATGCCGAGCCCCGCGCCGCCGTACTCTTGCGGGATCAGCGCCGCGAGATAGCCGGCCTCGGTGAGCTCGGTGACGAACTTCTCCGGGTACTCGCGCCGCGCGTCGAGGTCGCGCCAGTACTCGCCGGGGTACCGCTTGCAGATCTCCAGCACGCCCGCGCGGAGCGCGCGCTGCTCTTCGCTGAGAGTGAGATCGATCGACGCCATCGTCACTTCCCCTTGAACTCCGGTTTCCGCTTCTCGTTGAAGGCGCGCACGCCTTCCATCCGATCCTCGGTCACGACGGTTGCGTTGTAGGCTTCGATCGCGAGGATCATGGCCGTGTCGAGATCGGTCTCGGCCCCGTACGCGATGGCCTTCTTCGCCTGGCGTACCGCGATGGGCCCGTTCTTCGCGATCGTCGCGGCGATCTGGGTCGCGGTCGCGCGCGCCTGGCCGACCGGCACGAGGTGATTGACGAGGCCCACCGCCTTCGCCTCGTCGGCTTTCATCCGGCGCCCGGTGAAGATCAGCTCCTTGGCGAGCGGCGCGCCGAGGATCCGCGGCAGGAGCTGTGTGCCGCCGATGCCCGGGAAGAGGCCGAGCGTCGTCTCCGGCACTCCAAAGACGGCGGTCTCGCTCGCGACGATGAAGTCGGAGAGGATCGCGAGCTCGCAGCCGCCGGCGAGCGCGAACCCTTCGACCGCGGCGATGACCGGCACCGGACACCGCAGCACGCGGAACGCCGCCTGCTCGAAGATGACGTGCTGCGCGCGCCATGTCTCGTCCGTCATCGCGTTGCGTTCCTTGAGGTCGCCGCCCGAGCAGAACGCCCGGTCGCCCGCCCCGGTGAACACGACCGCGCGCACGTCCGGGTCGCGCTGGAAGCCGTCGAAGCAGGCGAGCAGATCCTCGCCCATCGCGGTGTTCATGGCGTTCATCTGCTCGGGGCGGTTCATCGTCACGGTGACGATCTGCCGGTCGTCCGTGCGCGTCACCAGCAGGTGGCGATAGCTCACTGGATGACTCCGTTTCCGCGAAGACTCCGGACGTCGTCGAGGGTGTAGCCGAGCCAGGTCAGCACGTCGCCGCTGTGCTCGCCGAGAAGCGGCGGGACGCGGCGAACGGCCGGCCTGACGCCATCCCAGGTGATCGGCAGGCCGATGCTCTGGTAGTCGGGCAGGCGGGGGTGATTGGCCCCGACCAGTACGCCGCTCTCGCGCGTCTGGGGCTCGGCGAGCGCCCGATCCACGGTCAGGATCGGCGCCGCCGGCACGCCGGCGACGCGGAGGACCTCGACGAGATCGGCCGCCTTTCGCTCGCGGGTAC
>QHSM01000275.1 GCA_003221595.1 Candidatus Rokuibacteriota bacterium
TGGGCTGGCCGCTGCCGGAGGCGCGCCTGTTCCTGCGCGACCTGGTCGAGCATGCGACCCAGCGGGAATTCGTCTACGCCCACAAGTGGAGGATCAGCGACCTGGTGATGTGGGACAACCGCCAGACCATGCACCGCGCCCGGCCGTTCCCGGTCAACGAGCCGCGCGACATGCGCCGCACGACGCTCAAGGGCGACGGTCCTACCGTCGCTCAAGCCGCCGCCTAGCCTCGGGGGCGTCAGGGCCAGAGATCGGCGACCAGGCTCAGCGGTCGCGACGCGCGGCCCTGCCGACCGTCAACGTGAAGGAACTGATTCGCGCCACCGGCGTCTGTATCTATAATCACGGAGAGACCGTTCACGAGAGGAGGTGATCCCATGGCGAAAGGCACTGGCATGCGCAAGGAAAAGAAGAAGCCGAAGAAGAAGAAGAAGTAGCGTCGGATGAGTCGTCCGCTCCTGCTCAGCTGCGAGGCGATCAGCATGGCGTACGGGACCCGGTCGCTCTTCGACGATCTGTCGTTCGGGTTGTTCGAAGGCGACCAGGCCGGCCTCGTCGGTCCCAACGGCTCCGGCAAGTCCACCCTGCTGAAGATTCTCGCGGGCGTCACGACGCCCGATCGCGGCTCGCGCTCGCTTCGCGGCGGCGTGCGGGTCGGCTACGTGCCCCAGGATCCGGTCTTCGAGGCCGGTCGCACGGTCGAGCAGGTCGTGTTGGCGGCGCTCGGCGGGGTGGACGAGGCCGACCGGCCCGGCCGCGCCGCGCAGGCCCTCGGGCGCGCGGAGTTCACGGATGGGCGCGCGGCGGTCGACACCCTGTCGGGAGGCTGGCGCAAGCGGCTGGCCATCGCGCGCGAGCTGGCCGCCGCGCCCGACATCCTGCTGATGGACGAGCCCACCAACCATCTCGACGTGGCCGGCATCCTCTGGCTCGAGGACGTGCTGACCGAGCGCGCCCGGGCCTTCGTCGTGGTGAGCCACGACCGGTACTTCCTCGAGCACGTGGCCACGCGCATGCTCGAATTGAACCGCGTCTACCCGGCCGGGCTGTTCGAGTCCGAGGGGAGCTACAGCCGGTTCCTGGCGCGCCGCGACGAGGCGCTCCGCGAGCAGGCCGCCTATCAGGAATCGCTGGCCAACACCGTGCGCCGCGAGATCGAATGGCTGCGCCGCGGCGCGAAGGCGCGCTCCACCAAGGCCAAGGGGCGCATCAAGGAGGCGGGCCGCCTCATCGAGGAGCTGGAGGACAGCCGGGCGCGCGGGCTCACGGCCACCGCCGGGATCGACTTTGCGTCGGCGCAGCGACGGACGCGCCGGCTCCTGGTCGCCCGCGGCCTCACGAAGTCGCTCGGCGGCCGGCGGCTGGTCACCGGGCTCGACCTCGTCCTCACGCCCGGCACGCGCGTCGGCCTGATCGGCCCCAACGGCAGCGGGAAGACGACGCTCCTGAACGTGCTCTCGGGCGAGCTGCCGGCCGACGCCGGCGTGGTCGAGCGCGCCGACGGCCTGAGGCTGGTGCGCTTCACGCAGGAGCGCGCCGGCCTCGATCCCGCGCTGAGCCTGCGCCGCGCCCTCGCGCCCGAGGGCGACGCGGTCGTCTGGCAGGGCCGCTCCGTCCACGTCGCCTCGTGGGCCAAGCGCTTCCTGTTCCGGCCCGAGCAGCTCGAGGTGCCGGTCGGCCGCCTCTCGGGCGGCGAGCAGGCCCGGATCCTCATCGCGCGCCTGATGCGCGAGCCCGCCGACGTGCTCATTCTCGACGAGCCGACCAACGACCTGGACATCCCGACGCTCGAGGTGCTCGAGGACAGTCTCGCCGAGTTCGACGGCGGGCTCGTCCTCGTGACCCACGACCGCTTCATGCTCGAGCGCGTGTCCACCGTCATCCTCGCCCTCGACGGCCGGGGCGGCACGGAGACGTTCGCCGACTACGCGCAGTGGGAGGCGGCCCGAGACGCCGGCGAGGCGCCGGCGCGCAAGGCGACGGGGCGCGCTCCGGAGCGCGAGCGCGCGCGGCCCAGGCGCCTGGGCTACGTGGAGCAGCGCGAGTGGGACGGCATGGAGCGGGCGATCCTCGAGGCGGAGCGCGCCGTCGAGTCGTGCCGGCGCGCGGCGGACGATCCGGCGATCGCGTCCGATCCGACGGCGCTCCAGACGCGCTACGCGGCGCTCGAGACCGCGCAGGGCGAAGTGGACCGGCTCTACGCGCGCTGGGCGGAGCTCGAGGCCAAGCAGGCCTGACGCCCGCTCGGCTACTCCAGGCGGGTCAGCGTGACGTCGAGGGCGCGCGATCCGCGGTGACCGCGCTGCCACTGGACGAGGATCGGGCTCTGGTACTCGCCCTCGACGAATCCCCGGCGGTTGTCGTCCCGCGCCGCGACGAGCATGTGCACGGAGCGCCGCATCCGGAAGAACCGGGCGGCCGGGACGGCCAGCGTGCGCGCGAGCACCTTCTCGATGATCGAGCCCTGGAGCCCCAGCGTGTCGAGCCCCGAGTTGAGCACGCGCACGAGGTCGTACTGGGCATAGCCGAGCGCCTTGCCCGGCACGGCGCGGGGGTTCACCAGGACGCTCCAGGATTCCCGGGTCACGAAGCGCAGCGGGTTGCGCAGCACCGCCGCCAGGTCGTGCTGCATGAGCAGGGTCTCGAACTCGTTGACCGTCAGCGCGGCGTGCCGCTCGCCCGGATCGAGCGCCAGGTGCAGGCGGCCGGTCCCGACGCCGGCCCGCGCGACGAAGTCAGCGAGGTGGTCGTAGATGCCGAGCTTCGGGTCCTTCAGGTTGACCGACTCGATCGGATGGCGCGACACCGGGATGTCGATCCGCGTGTGGGCGACGATCTTCTCGTGACGGAAGCCGATCACGCGTGTGCGCCGCCGCCGCGGCCGCCCCTCGTTGACCCCGTCCAGATCGACGAAGCACACCGTCTCGCCGGACCGGTTCGGGTGCGTGACGCAGGGGCGGAGCCCGCCCGCCATGAAGACCAGATGGGAATCCGCGTTGCGCGGCTCGACGGCGCGCTGGGCGGCGTCGAGATCCAGCCGCCGCTCGAGCTGGTCGTGCTGGTAGCCGGCGCCCTCCGGAAAGATCCGGCGCAGCGCGTCGACGTACGTGGGCACGCGCTCCGGGCCGAGCCGCGCGATGAGGCTCCGGTCGAGGAAGCCGGCCGTCGTGTGCGCGGACCAGTAGAGGCAGTACGGGTAGGGCGTGAGCGCGTCGTGGTACTCGATCGGCAGGCGCGAGCGCAGCTCGACGACGTCGAAGCGCGCCCGGGGCGCCAGCTCGAGGGTCAGCTCGAGCGGACCTTCAGCCATCGACGTCCATCGGGCCGCCGCCTACCGGTCGTGGACCGCCGCCGAGAGCGGCGAGCCCACGATCGCGGCCAGGCGCATCGCCGCGAGCAGCCGGATGGCGATCCACGAGGGGTCGAGCTCGGACCAGCGCAGGCTGAACTTCGGCGACCGCGGGAAGGCGTGATGGTTGTTGTGCAGGCTCTCGCCGCCGGTCAGCCAGGCGAGGACGCGTGAATTGTAGGCCGTGTTGCGGAAGTTCTGCGCGCCGGCCCAGTGCCCGAGGCCGTTGATCAGGGGGCTCAGCACCAGCACGAACAGGACGGCGTGCCCGAGCATCGCGACGATCGCCTGCCACCAGCCGATGAACAGCGCCGTGATCCCGATCCCGGCGAAGAGCCCGGTCCATCCCCACGAGAACACCCGTCGCTCCCACCCGTCGGGCCCCAGGTCGGGCGCGAACGTCGCGAGGGTGCGCGGGTTGCGCGCCTCGTGGACGTAGTAGTACACGTTGCCGAGCTGCACCTTCCAGAAGCCGAGCAGCAGCGGGCTGTGCGGGTCGCCCTCGCGGTCGGTGTAGGTGTGGTGCTTGCGGTGAACCGCGACCCACTGCTGCCGGCTCCCGCCGGTCACCAGCCACAGAGCGGTTCGGAAGAGCACCTCGACGAACGGCCTGAGTGTCAGCGCCCGATGCGCGAGCGCCCGGTGCAGGTAGATCGACGTCGCGAGGACGGCGATCTGTGACATGACCACCGACGCGATCGCGATGATCAGGATCTGACGGCCCACGTCCGCTCCTTTGTCAGTAGTCGAAACCGGCGCTCAGGCCGGTCCTCGATCGTAGAGTGGCTCGCGCGTGCGTGGCACGTCGCCGACCTTCGGGTCGCGGTGCTTCCGCATCAGGACCTGATAGAGGCCGAGTGAGCTGCCCTCGAACGCGACCGCCGAGCAGGTGAGGTACAGTCGCCAGGTCCGGTACGTGTGCTCCCCGGCCAGGGCCCGCGCCTCGTCGGCGCGCGCGCACAGCCGCTCGGCCCATTGCCGGCACGTCCGGGCGTAGTGCAGACGCAACCCCTCGACGTCCATGATCTCCCAGCCCGCGCGCTCCATCTCGGTGAGCGTCCCGCTGAGGCTGGCCAGCTCGCCGTTCGGGAACACGTGGCGAAGGAGGAACTCGAATTGGCTCGAGCGCTTCCAGCCAAATTCGTGGACGATTCCGTGGTTGAGGTAGAGCCCACCGTCCTTCAGGCGGGCGCGAACGCCCCCGAAGAACGCCGGGTAGTTCGGGATGCCGACGTGCTCGATCACGCCGACGGCCGCGATCTTGTCGTAGACGACCTCTGCCGGCAGATCGCGATAGTCCATGTAGTCGACCCGGCACGTGCGCTCGAGCCCCTCGCGCTTGATGCGCTCGGCGGCGTAGTCGGCCTGCGCGCGCGAGAGGGTGACGCCCTGCGCGCGCACGCCGTAGTGCCGGGCGGCCCACATCGAGAGCCCACCCCAGCCGCAGCCGATGTCGAGCAGCGTCTCGCCGGGGCGCAGGTCCAGCTTGCGGCAGACGTGGTCGAGCTTATCCTGCTGGGCCTGCTCGATCTTGCCGTCGGGATCGCGATAGTACGCGCAGGTGTAGACCATCAGCGGGTCCAGGAACAGGGCGTAGAAGTCGTTCGACACGTCGTAGTGATGGGCGATCGCCCGCGCGTCCGTCGACTTGTCGCGCTTCACGACGCGGCCTCCCGCATCCCGAAGATTCCGCCGAGGACCACGTGACGCCGCGCGGCGCCGGTGGCCAGCACGCCCCGCACCAGCGCGCGGGTGAGCGCGTCGGGCAGGCGCCCGAGCTGCCGGCCGAGCCAGCCCGGCTCCCCCGGTCCGTAGCGCTTCACCACCGCCTGCGCGTACGACTCGAGCGAGGCGCCGCGCCGCACGTGCGCCGCGACCGCTTCTGCCCCGAGGATGCCGCTCCGGATGGCGGGGCCGATCCCTTCGCCGCTGAGGTCGCGCGCCAGGCCGGCGGCGTCGCCGATGAGACAGAAGCCCGTGCCGGCGAGTCGTCGCGGCGCCCGGCGCCGCACCACGTAGGCGTGGCCGCGGAACGGCTCGATCTTCAGGTCGGCGGGGAGGTGTCCCGAGGCGTGCAAAGACGCGAGCAGCGCATCGCGCCGCCTGGGCAGGTCCGCGCCCGGCCCCGCGACGACGCCGATGCCAACGTTGAGCACGTCGTCTTTCGGGAAGTACCAGCCGTAGCCCTTGAGATCCGGCTCCACGTAGAGCACCGGTGCGGCTTCGCGGAGGATGTCGCGGCGACCCGGCGGCAGGCGGGTCTCGCTTTCCTGGGCGACCACGACCTCCTCGTCCTCTGACAGCTCGCCGAACGCCTTCGCGACCGGGCAGTGGTGGCCGCCGGCGCCGATGACCACGGGGGCCGTGAAGGCGCCGCGCTCGCTCACGACACGGACGTCGCTTCCCTCGCGGGTCACGGCGGTCACCCGGGCGTGCTCGTGCGCCTCGACTCCCGCGGCCCGGGCGCGGTCGAGCAGGTGATGATCGAACTCGCTCCGGACGATGCCGTAGCTGGCCGGCCGGCGCCAGCGTGTCTCGTGGTGCGCGCCGGCGAAGGCGAATCCGCAGGCCGTGAACGGCTGGATGGTGAGCGGATACTTCTCGGGATCGACCTCGACGTCGGCCAGCGCCTCCGGCGTCACCCAGCCCGCGCAGACCTTGACGCGCGGAAAGACCGCGGCGTCGAGCAGGAGTGTCCGGAGGCCCGCCCGCGCGAGCCGCCACGCCGCCGTACTGCCCCCCGGTCCTCCGCCGACGACGATGACGTCGTGGGCCGCCACGTCAGCTCCGCCAGAGGTCGACATAGAGCCGCAGTCGTTCCCGAAGCGGCAACCGGATCTCCTCCATCGCGTCGGCGACCTTCATGCCGGCGAACAGATCGCCCTCGATGTCGAGCGCGCCCGCGACATAGGCCTCGGCGAAGTTGAGCGGGGTCGGGTCCCGCATGAGGTGGACGAACGTCTCGGGCCGGTGCACGACCGCCGTGCACACCGGCGCGCCGTGGCCCAGCGCGACCAGCGTTCCGTCCCAGAGCCGGAACGCAAACCCGGTCTCCACCCTATCGAAGACCCGTTTTAGGATTCCCGCCGCTCGTCGGGAGCTGACGTTTCGTGGCAGCGCAATCATGGAGTGATGGTGGCGCGTACTTGCGAGACACTAGCAGAGTGCCCGGACGGGGGCAAGAAATCTCGGCGCCACGCCAAGATCGACGTCGTTACACGACATTTTCCTCGATCGCGTGGGGAGCCGACGACCGGCCGGCCGGGGCGGTCGCGGCGGTCGACGGCTCCAGCCGGATCCGGCGCATGAGCGGCAGGAGCAGGGGGACGGCCGCGAACATGGCCGCCAGGAGCCAGAAGTCGTCGGCGTAGGCGAGGAGCTGAGCCTGCGTCATCGTTTCGCGATAGAGCATGGCCATCGCCTGGCGCTCGGCGGTGAAGGTGTCGCTGCCCCGGGCCACGAAGTGGCTCGCCCAGCGGGTCAGGCGCTCGCGCGTGGCCGGGTCCCACAGGGTGAGGTGGCTCACGAGGGTGGTCTGGTGGAACTGGCTGCGCTGGGCCAGGAGCGTCGTGACCACCGCAATGCCGATGCTGCCGCCGAGGTTGCGCGCCATGCTGTAGATCGCGGCGGCGTTCACGAGCTTGTCGCGCCGGACCGTGGCGAGCGTGAGCGTGGAGAGCGGCACGTAGATGAACCCCGCGGCGAACCCCTGGATGAAGCGCGGCAGGGCGAGCGCCCAGTAGTCCATGCCGAGCGTGAGCGTGGTCATCATGTACAGGCTGCCCGCGTTCAGGAGGCATCCGAACGCCAGCATCGCGCGCTGATCGACGCGGGTCACGATCCCGGAGGCGAAGAGCGAGAAGATGTTGCCGAGGCCGCCGGGCGCCAGCACCAGGCCCGAGGTCCACGCGTCGTAGCCGAGCAGCTTCTGCGTGAAGATGGCGACCAGCAGCATGCCCGCGAACTGGCCGAAGCCGATGATGGTGCTCAGGGTGACGCCGGTGGCGAAATTCCGATCGGTGAATACTCCCAAATCAAGGATCGGCTCGCCGGCCGCCAGCTCCCGGATCATGAAGGCGGCGAGCGCGCCGACGGCGACGACCGCCAGCGTGACGATCGTCGACGACGCGAACCAGTCGAGCCGCTCACCGCGGTCCAGGAGGAGCTGGAGGCACCCGAATCCCGCGATCATGAAGGCCAGGCCCCACCAGTCGATCCTCAGCGATCGCCGCAGGTACGGCGGGTCGAACAGGAAGGCGCCGGCCATGACGAACCCGACGAGTCCCACCGGCAGGTTGATGTAGAAGATCCAGCGCCACGACCACTCGTCGGCGAGGTAGCCGCCCACGGTCGGCCCCAGGATCGGGCCGAGGATGAAGCCGACGCCCCACACCGCCATCGCGAGGCCGCGCTGGTGGAACGGAAAGATCTCCCAGAGGATCGCCTGCGAGAGCGGAATGATCGGCCCGCCGCCGAGGCCCTGGAAGATGCGGGCGGCAATCAGCGTGGTCAGGTCCGGGGCGGCGCCCGAAACGAACGAGCTGATCACGAAGACCGTGGCGCAGATCATGAAGAACCGCTTGCGGCCGAAGAGCCCGGTCAGCCATCCGGTGGCCGGAATCACCACGGCGTTGGCGGCCAGGTACGAGGTGATGACCCACGACGCCTCGTCCAGCCCCGCCGACAGCGATCCCTGCAGGTGCGGGAGGATGACGTTGGTCACGCTGGTGTCGAGGATCTGCATGAAGGCCACCACCATGACGGTGAAGGTGATGGCCCACTTCCGGGGGGCGGAGATCGGGACCGCTTCGGGAGCTGGAGGCGTCATTGCCTAGAGACGACTCGGGGTCAGGCCAACCGATAGGCTCGCCGTGCGGTCCCGCTGAACAGATCCCTCTTCTCGTCGTCCGACGCGTCGGCGGCGATGCGCTTGAACGCGTTCCAGAGGGCCGCGTAGCCGATCCCCATCTTCTCGACCGGGAAATTGCTCTCGAACATGCACCGGCTCGCCCCGAAGCGCTCGATGCAGAGCTCGATGTACGGGCGCCAGTGCGCGGCCAGCACGGCCGAGGACGGCGGCGCCGGCAGC
>QHSM01000614.1 GCA_003221595.1 Candidatus Rokuibacteriota bacterium
CTTAGCTTTCTGGTCGGCATCGCGCTGTCGGCGCTCTTCGGCGGATTCCCGGCTAATCACCTCGCGTTCGGCCTGACGTAGACTCCCGGGGGTAGATCTGGCGCGCGGGGTGGTTCAACTGGGCCGCGCCGAGGAGGGCAAATAGCATGGACGGTCTAATCCAGATTCAAGTCGTGGTGCAAGCGAACGCTGGGGCGGTCGGTGTGATGGGTTTGGATACGCAAGGGCGGGTCTGGTACGGCGAACTCTCGGGAGCACCGTCACCCGCACGCTACGCCATCAAGTGGACACGGATCGAAGAGAAGGACAAGTGACGCGGGCCGTACGGAGGCGAAGACGCCGGGGCCGTCCAGTACAAGGACCGGGTGATCGAAGCACAGTCGTACAAGTCGGACAGCGGCCGCTGGCGACCCCAAGCCACTGGTGAGCATCCACGAGATATGGCGAAGAGGTGGATCGACGACAAGGGCCCCTAGAGGAAGCGCCGTTGATCCGCTACGTCACGCGCCCGAGGCCCGACCCTACGCGCGAGGAGTTCCTGGCCCGAATGGATACTGCTCGGGGTGCTCGCGGGGAGATGCTTACCTGGCCGCAGCCGGGGCGTCCAATCCGAGCCGGGCTCTACGCCGTGCCTCGAAACGCTCCGAAACCGCTGGAGAGGTCTTCGACTTGGTGACGGACCCCATCCGCGCCAGTGGCTTCTGCGGTATGAGATTCGGGCAGGTCCGCGAGTGGGCGACGACCGCCTCTCTCAGATCGGCTCCGCAGTCGCGGCAGAGATAGCATCGGTCGCCGAGTTCGGTCCCGAGTTGCTCAGGCGTGTAGGTTCGGCGGCACGTCCCGCAGAGCGCCACCGGATGGTCCGGACACAGCGCGAAGAGCAGCGATCTGAGTCGGACGAACACCAACACGATGCGCGCATCGTTGTCCTCGAAGCACAAGCCTGTCAAGCCGGGCGCCGAAATAGTTCGGTGGAAGATGTGGATTCTCGTGGATAACTCCAGGGCGCCTCGCGCTCTTCTTCATATTCTTCCGTGGATAGCCCTATCCCTGTTTGCGGGGACTTATCCACCGCGCCCGCGCCGCCTTCCTTGCGAGGGCGCTGCGCTTTGCGGCGGTCATGGTCTCCAACCGACGCTTGCCGCCCTTGCGGCCGAGCGCGACAGCGTGCGGATTCTTCTTCCGGGCGGGCATCGCCGGCAATGGTATCGCATTGGGGCGGCGCCAAGGCGTGTTGGCTATGCCAAGCGCTTAGCATAGACAGTGTGCCAGGGTCGCGATGCCGATGAAGCGCCGCAGTGAATGTTCGAGAGAGGAGGAGTGATGCGATGATCGCAGCGATTTACGCGAGGAAGTCTACCGAGCAGAGCGGCGTCGCCGACGCTCTCCAACGCGCGCTCCCACCACGCCCCTCCCGGCGTACACAGGTCGAGCGCGAGCTGGAGGATGCTCACCGGAAGCTCGACCGGCTAGTCGACGCCTTGGCG
>QHSM01000615.1 GCA_003221595.1 Candidatus Rokuibacteriota bacterium
CCCTGGTCTGGAGGTCGTCAACGTCGGCCAGCCGGTGGGCACGCCCCAGGCGGTCATCCTGGAGCAGCTCGAGCGCTTCTCGGCTCAGGTCATGCCGGCCTTCAAGCGCGGGTCGTAGCGGCGTTCACCTCGAGGCGCCGGCGAGCAGGGCGACCACCTGCTCGACCAGCCGGTCGGCGCGCTCGTCGAGCTCCTTGTCGCCGAGGTTCGCGATCGGGTGCGGCACCTCGAGGAAGCGATAGCCCGGCATCCCCCAGCTCGTCGCCATCGCCTCGCCGGTCGCCCGGAACGGCTCGGTCACGACCGCGATGGCCGGCACCCCTGCCCGCTCGAAGAGGATCGCGTCGAGCACACTGCTCGACGAGCAGGACCCTCAGTCGCCGATGCCGGAGACGACGAAGTCACTCTGCTTGCGCGAGGCGTTGATCGCCGCCTCGTCCACCTCGTGGCTCGGCGAGCGCTTGCGCACCATGCGAGAGACGGTCATGCCGTGGCGGCGGCCGAGGCGGTCGGCGAGCCGCAGGAGCAGCTTGTCGGAGTTGAACTTCGTGTTCTCGACGAGCCCGATCCGGAGCCCGTCGAGCCTCGCCGGCCGCGGCGCGATCGCCGCCTCGCGACCGACGGGCGCCGCGGTGGGATCGAACAGGGGTGAGCTCATGGGATCTCTCCTATCGCTGTCGTGACGGCCTTCGTCCACTTGTTGCCCCAGCCGGGCAGGCACGCCGACCAGCTCCCGGCGCGGCCGCCGGCGCAGACGAGCAGGATGTCGTCCGGCTTCTCGAAGAAATAGCGCCACGCCGTCTCGTCGGCGGGCGTCACCTCGCCGGGCAGGCGCGCGGCGCGCTTGAGGTCGGCGACGCGGCGACGCGTGTGCTCGATCAAGAAGCTCTGCACCTGCCCGCGCGACCACCCGCTCTGCCGGAGAATCTCCGTGTGCTCTCCCGCGACGACCAGCAGCGCCTGGTTGAAGCCCTTCACGTTGGGGAGACCGAGGTTCGAGAGCGCGTCGGCGAAGCAGACGAGGAGCGGCTCGGGCTCGGCGGCGAGCTGGTTGTAGACCTGGTAGAGGCTGTTCGACGCATAGATCGTCACCGCGCTCCGCGCCGGGCTGAGTCCGCGCGCGACGTGCAGCGGCTCCCACGGATGGTCGTCCTCGTTCTCGGCGAAGCAGAAGGAGTACTTCCCGGGGTTGCCGAGCACCGCGCGGTCGAGCAAGCCGGGACGCGTCTGCATGACGTTCATCATGGTCAGACGGACGGCGCGGCCGATCGTGGCGTTGGGCCGCCAGCCCTGGCCGAATGCGTTGTTGCCGGAGTTGAGCCCGAGGCGTCGCGCGATCGGACCGTTGACGATCAGCACCATCGCCGAGCCGCCGGTGCTCGACGCCGGACCGTGATAGGCGAAGTCCGGGTGGCAGAGGCCGCGCACGGCCGCGGCCACCACGGGCATGTACTCCGGCCGGCAGCCGGCGAGCGCGGCGTTGATGGCCACCTTCTCGGCGACGACGACCGTGTTCCGGCCCGGGATCTCGCCCAGGATCTCGTCGCGCCGCAGCCCGGCGCCCGCCAGCATCTCGGCGACGGACTTCTCGGTGGGCGGAACGACCGGAAGCCCGTCGGTCCAGCCGCGCTCGAAGTACGCCTCGATCAGGCTGGCGGGATCGGGCTCGGCGGCCGAGGACATGCTCAGGCGGCCGGCCGCTTCCAGCCGAGCCAGTCGACGACGGCGCCGCCCATCACCCGCTCGAGGTCGCGGCCCTTCAGCCACGGCAGCTCCTCGGTGAACATCGTCACGCACTGACGGTACGAGCACGGCATGCGGGTGATGTCCGTGCCCCAGAACGAGCGCTCGGGCCCGAACGCCTCGAAGATCTGCCGCAGATAGCCGTGGATGTTCTTGTAGGGATAGGGCTGGCTCGAATAGCTCGGAGCGCCCGACATCTTGACCGCGACGTTGGGGTACTTCGCGAGCGCGAGCATGTCCTTGAGATCGGCGAAGGCCACGTCGTCCGCTTTCCCGGTGCCGCCGCCGTGGCGCCCGAGGTGATCGATGTGCAGCTTCAGGCGCGGATGACGCTCGGCGATCTTCGCCAGCGCCGGCATGTTGCCGCCGGCCAGGAGCCCGACGGGAAGCCCGGCCCTCTCCGAAGCCGCCCAGAACCAGTCGAGCGAGCCGTCGGTCCACCAGGCCTTCTGTTGCGGCTGGTTGAAGGTGAAGCGAAATCCGAGCATGCCCGGCCTTTCGCGCCAGTGGGCGACGATGCGCTCGCGGTCCGGGCTCTCGAGATCGAAGTGTCCGAGGATGCAGAACTTCGAGGGATGGCGGCGCACCGCATCGACGGCGAGGACGTTGACCGCCTCGCCGAGCGAGCTGGGCGGGTGGATCACCGCGCAGTCGACCCCGGCCGAGGCCATCTCGGCCAGCGCGTCGTCGACCGAGTAGGTCGGGATCTGACGATGGTGCGCGCTCATCTTGCCGTTCTGCCAGAGGTGGATCTGGGAATCGACGATCAGCATGGCTCCCTCCCGCGGCACA
>QHSM01000616.1 GCA_003221595.1 Candidatus Rokuibacteriota bacterium
TCATGCCGAACGTCTCGACGTAGAACTTCGCGGTCTTCTCGACGTCCTGCGTCGATAGCGCGATGTGCTTGATCTTCGGCATCGGTATCCTCCACGTGTTCGGTTGCGCAGCCGCCGGCGCCTCAGAACGCTGGATAGTCTAACCCATGGTGTCAACGCGAGGCGGTCTGGAGGAGCGCGAAGACCTTCGGTGCGGTGAGCGGGTAGGCGGCGACGGCGGCGACGTCGACGCCGGCGCCGGCCAGCGCGTCCGCGACGGCGTTCGCGATCGTCGCGGGCGCGCCGATCGTGCCGCCCTCGGCCATGCCTTTCATCCCGCCCGGCGTGTGCGGCGACGGCGTTTCCACGTGACCGATCATGATCGGCGGCATCGTATCCGCCGTCGGGATCGCGTAGTCCATGAAGGTGCCCGACAGGAGCTGGCCCGCATCGTCGTAGCAAAGCTCCTCGCTCAGCGCGCCGCCGATGCCCTGGGCGAGGCCGCCGTGGATCTGCCCGTCCACCAGCATCGGATTCAGCATCGTGCCGCAGTCGTGCGCGACCCAGTAGCCGAGCACGCGGACCGTGCCCGTATCGCGCGCGACCTCGACCGCGGCGACGTGTACCCCGGAGGGGAACGTCCAGTTCTCCGGGTTGTAGGTGAACCGCGCCTCGAGCTCGGGCTGCATCCCGTCGGGCAGGTTCTGTCCGCGTAGCGACTCCTGTGCGAGTGTCGCGAAGGAGAGCGCGCGGCCGGGCGCGCCGCGTACGCGACAATGACCGTCTACGACCTCGAGGTCCGCCTCGTCGGCCTCGAGCAGGCGGGCCGCCACCCGCACGAGCTTCTGCCTGAGCGCGCGCGTGGCCTGGAGCACCGCGGCGCCGCCGGTGACCGAGCCGCGGCTGTCGGCGCTGCCGTAGCACGAATACGGCGTGCGCGCCGTGTCGCCGAGCACGACGCCGACGCGATCGTACGAAACCGACAGGACGTCGGCCGCGACCTGCGCGAGGGCCGAGCGTATGCCCTGGCCGAGCTCGATGATGCCGGTCGCGACGGTGACGCGCCCCGACGGCTCGATGCGGACGATCGCGCTCTCGTAGCCGCCCTGCCGGTTGCCCATCGCGGCCATCAGCTTCGACGGCCCCATGCCGGTGACCTCGACATAGTTCGCGACGCCGATGCCGACGAGCCGGCCATCCGCTCGCGCGCGCTGCTGCATCGCGCGGAGTCCGCGGTAATCGGCGAGGCGCAGCGCCTCGTCGAGCACGCGGACGTAGCTACCGCTGTCGTACACGAGGTTGGCGGCGCTGCGATAGGGGAACGCCGTCGGCGACACGTAGTTGCGGCGCCGGATCTCGACCGGGTCGATCCCGAGGCGCGCGGCCGCCATGTCCATCAATCGCTCGGTGACGAACACCGCCTGCTGCATGCCGAAGGCGCGGTAGGCACCGAACGGCACCTTGTTGGTCACGACGCCCTCCAGCTTCGCCTTGAAATGACGGAGGGCGTAGAGGTTCGGCAGCACGGCGCCGCCGAGGAAGATCGGGCCGGCGCCCTTGGTGT
>QHSM01000617.1 GCA_003221595.1 Candidatus Rokuibacteriota bacterium
ATGTGGACCGACACCCGGACCAAGCCCGTGTTCGTCGTGCTGACGCCGAGCGTCGCGGCCGTCGGCTCCCCGCGCGGCGTGCCGGCACCGCCGCGCGTCGAGGAGGCGCCGCTCAAGCCGCCTCCGACCGAGCTGCCCCGCCGCGAGGCGGCCCGCGATCTGCCGGCACGGGATCTGCCCTCGCGCGAGCTGCCGCAGCGAGACTCCGTCGGGCTGCCCGATCGGAGTCTTCCGACCCGCTCGCCCGCCCCGCCGCGACCGGCCGACAAGGAGCTGCCGGCGACCGCGAGCACGACGCCGACGACGGCTCCGCAGACGCCGATCCGGCGCGAGGCCGCAGCCGCGCCGCCGCCCCCGCCGCTCGGCGCTGCGTCGGGAACGTCGACGGGATCGGGTCCGCTCACGCTCAGCGTCTCTGACTTCCCGTACGCCTGGTACATCCGGCAGATACAGGGAAAGATCCAGGAAAGGTGGCTGGGGCGCGCTATTCCCGGTCAGCAGCCGGCCGTGGTCTTCGAGATCCGACGCGACGGCCGGCTCAACGTCGTAACGATCGAGCGGAGCTCGGGCAACGCCTACTACGACCAGGTCGCGCTCCGCGCGATCAACGACGCCAGCCCGTTCCCGCCGCTTCCCGACGACTTCAAGAAACCCGTGCTGAGGATCGGTCTGCAGTTCGTCTTCGATCCGACAGGGGGATGATTGGTGCGACGTCTCGCCGCCGCCGCTCTGTTGCTCACGCTCGCCGCAGTCACGTCGCTCGCGCTCTGGGCACCGCCGCCCGCGGCGCGCGCCCAGGCCGTCGACGTCTACATCAACGTCACCGGCGGTGAAAAGAGCAAGAAGCTCAACATCGCGGTTCCCGATTTCACGCTCCTCACCGGGACCGACACGGCGCTCGCCAAGCTTCTCGCCTCGGTGGTCGGCAACGACCTCACGCTCTCCGGGTTCTTCAGCGTCGTCGCGGCGACGGGCTCCATTCCCGCCAACAACCCCGCGGCGCTCGCGCAGACGTGGAGCGCGTTCGCGGCCGCCGGCGCCCACGCGGGGGTGCACGGGCTCCTGTCCATCCGCGGCGATCGCCTCGAGGCCGAGATGCGCCTCTACGATCTCACGACGCCGGAGCACCGCCTGATCGCGTCGCGGAAATTCGAGTCGACGGCGCCGCAGTCGCGGCGCCTCGCGCACAAGATCGCCGACGAGATCGTGCTCCAGTTCACCGGCGAGCAGGGGGTCGCCGACACGAAGATCGCGTACGTGGTGGGGCCGCCCGGCTCCAAGGAGATCGTCGTGGCCGACTACGACGGGGCGGCCGCCGGCAACGTGACCCGGAACGCCTCGATCAATCTCTCGCCCGTCTGGAGCCCCGACGCGCGCTCGATCGCGTTCACCTCGTTCATGAACGGCTATCCCGACCTCTTCCGCCTCTTTCCCTTCGAGCGGCAGCGGCCCGTGCAGACGCTCGCCTCGTTCGTGGGCATCAACTCCTCTCCCGGCTGGAGCCCCGACGGGCGTTACCTGGCGCTCACGCTCTCGAAGGACGGTAACCCGGAGGTCTACGTGCTCACGCTGGCGACCGGCGTGCTGCAGCGTCTCACGCGACACGCGGGGATCGACACGGAGCCGACCTGGTCGCCGAGCGGCCAGCAGATCGCGTTCGTCTCCGACCGCGCGGGACAGCCGCGCATCTTCCTCATGGACAAGGACGGCAGCAACGTTCACCCGCTCACCTCGAGCGGCTTTCACACGCAGCCGCGCTGGTCGCCGAAGGGCGATCCCATCATCTACACGCAGCGGTCGGGAACGCACGACCTCTGGGCGATCAGCCCCGGCGGCTCCAGATGTCGGTCGACGGTCTGACGACGACACAGGTCACGCAAGGGACCAACGAGGCCACAAGTCCCTCTTGGTCGCCGCGCCTGCCGTGATAGGATTGGGTCCCGAAAGTTGACCTCAAAGCGGAGTCCAAGGGGGGCGTCATGCTGACTCGCGCTGCGCACGCGACGTTGTCGTCAGTGCTACTGGTGGGACTGATCATCAGCGGTTGCGCGAAGAAGCCCGCAACCACGGCTTCGGCGGCCGCGCCGGCGCCCGCAGCGGCGCCCGCACCGGCGCCACGCGCCACGGCGCCGTCGACGCCCGCCGCGCCGAGCACCGCCGCACCGGCCCCGGCGCCGGCCGCGCCGCTCGCCGGCCCCGCGGCGCCGAGGCCTTCGCCGAAGGAGTTCGCGGCCATCGACGCCTTGAAGGACGTCTTCTTCGAGTTCGACAAGTACGACATCCGGCCCGAGGACGCGAAGACGCTCGACGCCAACGCGTCCTGGCTGAAGTCGAACGCCGAGAACCTGGTGCTGATCGAGGGACACTGCGACGAGCGTGGAACCAACGAGTACAACCTGGCTCTCGGCGAGCGTCGCGCGAAGGCGACCATGAACTACCTCGTCTCGCAGGGGGTCCAGGCTAACCGCATCACCATCATCAGCTACGGTGAGGAGCGGCCGCTGTGCAACGAGAAGACCGAATCGTGCTGGGACAAGAATCGCCGCGCGCACTTTCTCGTCAAGCCGCGCTGAGCCCGCGTGAGGCTCCGGGGAGGAGGCTCGCGCTCCTCCTCGGCGTCGTCCTGTCGCTCGCCGGTTGCGCCGAGGTCCAGGAAGCCACCGGCGTCGCGACCCAGCAGGATCTCTTCCAGATTCGCCAGGACGTAGCGGCGGCGCAGCAGACGGCCCAGCGTGCCAAGGCCGACGCCGACGCCGTCTCGGCGCAGGTCAAGGGCCGTTCGTCCGGGGAGGGCGACAAGAGCCTCAGCCGTCAGGTGGACAGCCTGAGCGAGACGCTGACGACGCTCACGGGGCGCGTGGACGAGCTCTCGACGCGGCTCGATACGCTGACCCGTCAGCTTCGCGGGACGGGCCAGGCGCCCGCGACGTCGGGATCGGCGGCTCCCCGCTCCTCGTCGGCGGCTCCGTCGGGGTCCGGCCCGGCGTCTCCCGGAGTTGCGCCGGGCCCCGTCGCGGCAGTACCGCCGCGCCCTTCGGCCGCCTCGCTTCAGCCACAGGACATCTATCAGGCGGCGTACATCGATTTCAGCAAGGGCAGCTACTCGCTGGCGATCGCGGGCTTTCGCGAGTTCCTGCGCCGCTACCCCGATCACGAGCTGGCGGGCAGCGCCCAGTACTGGATCGGTGAGGCCTACTTCTCGCTGGCCCGCGGATTCAGCGATTCCGCGCAGGGCGACAAGGCGACTGAGTCGCTGGAGCAGGCCGTGCAGGAGTTCAAGAAGGTCCTCGCGAACTACCCGAGAGCCGACAAGGTGCCGACGGCGCTATACAAGGAAGCACTGGCTTTGATCGACCTGAAGCAGCCCAGCCAGGCTCAGGCCCGCCTGCAGTATCTCGTCGACAACTTCCCGCGCTCCGAAGAAACCACCCTGGCCCGCGAGCGCCTGGCCGCCCTCAAAAACCGCTAACCCGCCCCCAAGCAGTTCGCTCCCACCGAGCCGCCGTTTCCCGCACGGTAATCACGCAAGAACCGCGACGTCGCCGGGCGGCGAGGGTGGGGGCGCGAGCAGGCTCCCGGGACCCGTGTAGTCAGGGTCGCCAGAGCCGCACACGAAGGTCGACATCGCGAGCGCGATAGGCTAGCGGGTCCCGGGAGCCTGCCCGCGCCCCCACCCTCGCCGCCCGGCGAAACCTAGTCGGATGATTCCTCGAGACCGAGCACCCACACGACCGTCACGCCCTTTCCATGACCCGAATAGACCATGACGGTGCCGTTGGGATCGTCCGTGTGGGCCGAGCTGACGACGACGGGGGGATCGGAGGCGAGGAAATCAGGCATCGCTTGCCAGAGGGTGAACGACAGGATGGCGACGGCTACCGCCGCGCCGCCAAGCGCCCATCGGGGATTCCACCACCTCCGCGCAACCCGGACGGGTGGCGGATTCTTGCCTCTGGCGTCTTCGATACCCCGGAAGATTCCTGGCCAGAAGCCGGCCCAGTCGGGCTCAACCCTGCGCGGGCCGGGCCTCAAAGTCCGCTGAAGCATCGCCCTGAGGCTCCGGAGCGTATCGGCCTCGCGCTGACAGGTCGTACACC
>QHSM01000276.1 GCA_003221595.1 Candidatus Rokuibacteriota bacterium
TCGGCAGGGTGCCGAAGAGCGCGGCCATCGTCGTCATCATGATCGGCCGGAAGCGGAGCAGACAGCCCTTGTAGATGGCGTCGGCCGGCGCGGCGCCGGCGCGCTCGGCCTCGAGGGCGAAGTCGATCATCATGATCGCGTTCTTCTTGACGATGCCGACCAGCATGATGATGCCGACGAACCCGTAGATGTTCAGCTCAAGGCCGAACAGCATGAGCGTGAGGAGGGCGCCGACGCCCGCCGACGGGAGCCCCGAGAGGATCGTCAGCGGGTGGATGAAGCTCTCGTAGAGAATGCCCAGCACGAGGTAGATCACCAGGACCGTGACCAGCAGGAGCACGCCCTGGCCCTTGAGCGAGGCCTGGAAGGCCTGCGCGGTGCCCTGGAAGCTCCCGATCACCGTGGCCGGCATTCCGAGCTCGCGCTGGGCGCGGTTGACCACCTCGACGGCCTGGCTGAGGGCCACGCCGGGCGCCAGGTTGAACGAGATCGTCACCGACGGGAGCTGGCCCAGGTGCGTGATGGTCAGCGGGCCGATGGTGGGGGTGAGCCGCGCCACCGAGTTGAGCGGCACCAGCTTGCCCGACTGCGAGCGCACGTAGAGCAGCGAGAGCTCGGTCGGGTCGCGCTGGTACGCGGGGTCGAGCTCCAGGATGACCCAGTACTGGTTCGTGGGCGTGTAGATCGTCGAGACTTGGCGCGAGCCGTAGGCGCTGTAGAGTGCGTTCTCGATCTGCTCGGCGCTCACCCCGAGCGCCGAGGCCTTGTCCCGGTCGATATCGACCGTCACCTGCGGGCTCGTGATCTGCAGATCCGTGTTGACATCCTGGAAGCCCGGTAGCGTTCGCATCTTGTCGAAGACGATCGGCCCCCACTGATAGAGCTCGCGGAGATCGGTCGCCTGGAGCGTGTACTGGTAGAGCGCCTTGGTGAGGTTGCCGCCGATGCGGATGGTCGGCAGGTTCTGCGGATACACCCGGAACCCGGGGATCGCCGCGAGCTTGGGCCGGAGGTCGTCGATGATCTTGTCGGCCGGCGGGCGCTCGGACCGCGGCTTGAGGCGCATGAAGATGCGGCCGGTGTTCGGGACGACGTTGATCGTCGAGGCGCCGATCGACGACATGAGCTGGTCGACGTAGGGCTGCTGCCGGACGATCGCGGCGGCGGCCCGCTGCTTCTCCGCCATCGCTTCGAACGAGATGTCCTGCGCGGCCTCCGTGAACGCGAAGATCTGGCCGGTGTCCTCGGTCGGAATGAATCCCTTGGGCATCTTCTGGAAGAGCCACGCGGTGAGCACGAAGGTCAGCAGCATCACCGCCATCGTCAGCCGCCGGTGGGCGAGCGTCCACTTCAGCGAGTGGTCGTACGTCCGGAGCATGCCGTCGAAGAAGCGCTCCGAGGCCTGGAAGAGGCGGCCGTGCGATTCGCCGGGCGAACGGAGGAACCGGCTGCACAGCATGGGCGTGAGGGTCAGCGAGACGAAGCCCGATACCAACACCGCGACGGTGATGACCACCGCGAACTCGTGGAGGAGCCGGCCGACGACGCCGCCCATGAACAGCACCGGGATGAAGACCGCGGCCAGCGAGAGCGTCATCGACAGGATCGTGAACCCGATCTCCCTGGCCCCGATCAGCGCGGCCTCGAGCCGGCCCTTGCCCTCCTCCATGTGGCGCACGATGTTCTCGAGCATGACCACCGCGTCGTCGACGACGAACCCGACGCAGAGGGTGAGCGCCATCAGCGAGATGATGTCGATCGTGTAGCCGAGCAGGTACATGGCGGCGAAGGTGCCGACGATCGACAGGGGCACCGCGAGGCTCGGGATGATGGTGGCCGACAGATTACGCAGGAAGAGGAAGATCACCATCACGACCAGGCCGATCGCCAGCGCGAGCGTGAACTCGACGTCGTGGACCGACTCGCGGATCGCCACCGATCGGTCGTAGAGAACGTTGAGATTCACCGACGCCGGCAGCTCCTGGCGGAAGCGCGGCAGGAGCGCGCGGATGGCGTCGACGACCTCGACGGTGTTGGTGCCCGGCTGGCGCTGGATCGCCAGGATCACCGAGCGCTCGTCGTTGTACCAGCTGGCGACCTTGTCGGTCTGCACGCCGTCGACGACCCGCCCGAGCTCTTCCAGCCGCACCGGCGAGCCGTTGCGGTACGCGACGATGAGCGGACGGAAGGCGGCCGCGTTCTGGAGCTGGCCGGTCGCCAGGACGTTGAACATCTGGTGGGTGCCGTAGAGCGTGCCGGTCGGCAGGTTGACGTTGCTGCGCGAGAGCGCTTGCTCGACCTCGTCGATGCCGATGCCCCGGGTGGTCAGGGCCCGGGGGTCGAGCTGGACGCGCACGGCGTACTTCTGCGAGCCGAAGACCTGGACCTGGGCGACGCCGGTGATCGTCGAAATGCGCTGGGCGAGGCTCGTCTGCGCGTACTCGTCGACCATGTAGAGCGGCAGCGTCGGGGAGCTGAGCGCCAGGTAGATGACCGGCTGGTCCGCCGGATTCACCTTCTGATAGGTCGGCGGTGTCGGCATGCTCGGCGGCAGGAGAGGCGCCGCCTTGGTGATCATCGCCTGCACGTCCTGGGCGGCCGCGTCGATGTTCCGATCGAGGCTGAACTGGATGGTGATCTGCGTCAGCCCGAGCGCGCTCGACGACGTCATCGAGTCGATGACGGCGATGGTGGTGAACTGCTTCTCGAGCGGCGTCGCCACCGCCGACGCCATGGTCTCCGGGCTCGCGCCCGGGAGCGCAGCCGCCACCTGGATCGTCGGGAAGTCGACGTTCGGCAGGTCGCTGACCGGCAGCAGCCGGAAGCCCATGATGCCGAAGAGCAGGATGGCCGCCATCAGGAGCGTGGTGAGGACCGGCCGCCGGATGAAGAGGTCGGTGCTCATGACGCCTTCGGCGCCCTGATCTCGATCTTCGACCCCGGCACCAGTCGCAGCTGGCCGTCGGTGACGACGCGCTCCGCCGCGCGCAGCCCTTGCTCGACGACGGTCTCCGCGCCCAGCCGGGTGCCGAGCACGACCGGGCGCGACTCGACGGTCAGGTCGGGCTTGACGACGAAGACGTAGGGGCCTTTCTGGCCGGGCTGGATCGCCTGAGACGGCACGACGATCGCCGTTCGGCTCGTCAGCACCAGGCTCACGTCGAGGAATTGGCCGGGCCAGAGCGCGTTGTCCGTGTTCGCGAACGTCCCCTTGAGCTGGATCATGGCCGTCGTCATGTCCACCGCGTTGTTCACGAAGGTCAGATCGCCGGTCGCCAGCGTCTCCTGCTGGCGCGGCAGTCGGGCGATGACGTGGAGCACGCCGGTGGTTCGATAGTACTTCTTGATCTCGGTGAGGTTTTGCTCGGGGACCGCAAAGGAGACGTAGATCGGATGGACCTGGTTGATCACGACGATCGGATTGTCGTCGTTGGCCTTCACGATGTTGCCGTTCTGGACGAGCAGGTTGCCGGTGCGCCCGTCGATGGGCGCGCGAATGCTGGTATAGGCGAGCTGCAGCCGGGCGCTGTCCACGTTGGCCTGTGCCGCCCGCGTCGACGCCTTCGCGTTCTCGACGGCGGCGCGGTCGGCCTGCACCGTCGCCTCCAGCGCCGCCCAGTTCGTGCGGAGCTGGTCGTACTGCTCGCGCGCGATCAGCTCGCGGTCGACGAGATCGCGGTACCGGCGCTCCTGCACCTTCGCGTTGTCGAGCTGGGCCTGGTCGCGCTCGAGATTGGCCTGCGCCTGCTGCACCTCCGCCTGGCGCTGGCCCAGCGCCGCCTCGGCCTGGCGCAGCGCCGCCTCGAAGGGCCGCGGGTCGATGACGAAGAGCAGGTCATCCTTCTTGACGTCCTGGCCCTCCTTGAAGCGCACCTCCATGATCTGCCCGTTCACCTGCGACTTGATGCCGACCGACGTGTAGGCCTGCGCGTTGCCGACCGCCGTGAGCTGGACCGGCAGCGTCTTCTCGAGGGCGTCACTGACCATCACCGGCACCGGCGGCGCCTGCACCCGGGCCTTGCCGGCGGCGTTGTCCGAGCAGCCCGCGAAGAGCAGCGCCGAGGTCAGTGCCCAGGCGGGGGTGCCGGTCAGGCGTCGAAGCATTACTTCCTGGTCCTCCGGGCCCTGCCGGGGTGCGCCCCGTCCTCCGGCACGCTCGCGGCCGCGTCGACCAGCGCTTCCAGCCCCGTCAGCACCTGCCGGCGCTTGGCGGCGGCCATGCGGGTGAGGACGCGCTCCATGCCGCGCAGGCGGATCGCCTCGAGCTCGTCCACGAGCGTCCTGCCCGGACGCGTGAGGTCCAGCACGTAGACGCGGCGGTCCGCGGGATGATCGCCGCGGACCACGAGCCCCTTCTCCTCGAGCCGGTCGACGATGTGGGTGACCGCGGGGAGCGTGACGCCGAAGGCCTTGGCGACGTCGCCCATGTGCGAGCCCGGGTGCTCGGCGAGGCGGAAGAGCACCTGCGACTGGGCGTAGGTGAGATCGAGGTCCGAGGCCTTCTGCCAGAGGAGCTGGCGGAAGATCGTACCGCCGAGCGAGTTCAGGAGCTCGAACATGTGCCGGGCCTCGCTCGCCGTCGCCCGCTTCGCGCGCGCTCGAATACGATTGTGTGCGTCCATGTGACCGGGTTAATAGTTTACTGGATAAAGCGATCGACGGGAACTAGATGTCGGGATCGTTGCCGAGCAGCCGCGGCAGGTCGCGCATCTCGTCGAAGACAACCGTGTCCGGGCCCTCGAGCCAGGCCCGCGGCGACAGCCCGCCGGCATAGCCGAACGCGCGCATCCCGGCGCCGCGGGCCGCCTCGACTCCATAGCGGCTATCTTCGACGACCGCGCACGCCGCGGGACGAACGCCCATGCGACGGGCCGCGTGCAGAAAGAGATCGGGGGCCGGCTTGCCGCGCGCGACCTCGCTGGCGCTGAAGATGCGACCGGCGAAGCGCGGGTAGAGGCCGGTGAGCCCCAGCGTGTAGCGCATCCGCTCGTGGGTCCCGCTCGACGCGACGCAGATGGGGCCGGCGATTGCGTCGAGCGCCTCGAGGATTCCCGGGACCGGCTTGAGCTCGGCCTCGAACGCCTCCCGGTACAGATGCCGAAACGGCTCTTCCCAGTTCGCCGGCAGCGGCCGGCCCAGGTGCGCCTCGATCTCCGCGGCCATGTCGGCCTCGGTCCGGCCCATGAAGCGCTCGACCACTTCCGCCTCCGTCATCGGCCAGCCGAGCTGCGCGAGCACCGCGACGTCGACCCGCACGGAGATTCTCTCGCTGTCCACCAGCACGCCGTCGCAATCGAAGATCACGAGCTCGATAGGGTCGCTCACGGTCGACCGGGTCGTCAGTACCCCTGGCGGCGGTCGACGACGTGGCGCAGCGGACGCCCGGCCAGGTAGCGGGCGAGGTTGTCGTTGAAGACGGGCGCGATCGCGTCGGCCGTGCTCGGGCCCGAGATGTGCGGCGTCACGACCACGTTGTCCATCTTCCACAGCGGGTGGCTCGGCGGCAGCGGCTCGCGGTCGAAGACGTCGAGCACCGCGCCCGCGATGCGACGCTGCTCGAGCGCTTCCATCAGGGCGCTCTCGTTCACGACGGCGCCGCGGGCGATGTTGATGAGCCACGCGCTCGATTTCATGACCGAGAGCGCGTCGGCGCCGATGATGCCCCGGGTCTCGGGCGTGAGGGGCAGGAGCAGCACGACGAAATCGGCCTCGCGGAGGGCGCGGGCCATCGCGGCCACCGGATACATCCGCGTGGCCTCGCGCACCGGCCGGCCGCGCCGCGAGACGCCGAGCACGCGCATCCCGAGCGCGCGCGCCGCCCGCGCGATGTCGCGGCCGATGTCGCCGAGGCCGACGATCGTCACCGTCTTGCCGCCCAGCCGGTCGGGGAGCACATGATCGTCCCAGCGGCGCTGGCGCTGGGCGTCCCGATAGACCTTCATCCGCTGGGTCACCCACGAGCACCACGCGACGACGTACTCGGCCATCCACGGCCCGAAGACACCGGGCGCGCGGGTCACCTGCACGTGCGGCGGCAATTCGGGCACCAGCGCCCAGTCGACGCCCGCGCCCATCACCTGAAGCCACTTGAGCCGGCCGGCCCGCGCGTAGAGCGGCGCGGGGAACTTCCACGCGTAGAGGATCTCGGTGTCCGCGATGGCCCCCGCGGCCTCGCTCGGTGTGGCGGCGATCCGCACGCTCACGCCCCGCTTGGGGACGCGGACGAGCTCGGCGTAGCGACGGTCGGCGTGGTAGACGAGGACGCTCGGGCGCGCCATCGAGCCGGTCAGCCGATCGCCACCGCGAGACACGTCGTCGTGCGCGTCACCCCGTCGATCGAGCCGATCTCGTCGGTGACGAGGCGGCCGACGGCGTCGAGCGTCGTGCCTTCGACCACGGCGATGAAGTCGAACGGACCCGTGACCGCGTCGAGGTTGACCACCGTCGAGTCGGTGCCCTCGACCGCCGCCAGCCCCTTCTTGACGGACTTCGTCTTGCCGGGGGCAGTCTCGATGAGCACGTATGCGCGCATCTTCTTCGGCCCGCTCTTGGTCATGTGACGCCTCCTGCGGAGCTTCTCAGTGTTGCGCGGCGCCGACCGCGTCGAGCAGCGTCGCGCGGAACAGCGCGCTCCGCTCGACGAACGTCGCGCCCTCGAGATCGATCCGCGTGCCACGGTCGTCGCGGTGATTCGCGGGATCGAAGGTGGCGCGCAGCCGGGCGACCGCTTGACCGAACGCCAGGGTCAGGGGCTCGCCGGCGCTCTCGTCGCCCAGCTGCGCGATGATGATGAAGAAGCCCTGCGCGTCGGTCGCCCCGAGATACGCGTAGCCGGTCTTGTCGCGGGTGAGCACCAGCTCGCGCCCGGCGACCGCGCGGCCCCGGGCGTCCTTGACGAAGCCGAGGACCACGTAACGGAAGTACACCTCGTGCGTCGCCGCGGCCGGCGTGCCGGCCAGCGTCAGGACACCGAGCAGAACGAGCGCCGCTGCCCGCGCCACGCGGCTCAGTCTAGCAGATAGTCGCGGAGCAGTGACCGGTGGCAGCGGGTCTCGTCGGGGCACCCGCACAGGAGCGTGACGCGCCCGGACTTCGCGTAGGCGCGGACCGCCGCCAGGTGCGCCTGCGCTTCCGGCCGCGCGAGTCCGTGTCGGTATCGCCGACGGTACGCGACCCAGCCGATCCGGCCGGAGCGGAACGCGCGCATCAAGGGCAGGACCGGGCCGAGCTCCTTGAGCCAGATGTCGACGTGACTCTTGCGAATGCCCCGCGGCCAGAGGCGCATGATTAGGACACGCGTGCCGTCCGCGGCAGCCGGCGCCTCGTAGACGCGCTTGATCGTGATCACTTCCCGATCGTCTCCAGCGATTGCTTCAACTTCTCGCACGGATCGGCCTCGTCGATCTTCGGCGTGAACCAGACGTAGTCGAACGGGAGCGCGGTGCTGGCGAAGCGCGCCACGTAGTCGCCGGGCTTGACCGCCGCTGGATCCACCTCGACGAACGCCACGCTCGCGATCCCGGCCCCGGGGGCCTGGCGCGCCAGGTGAACGGGCACGCCCCGGTCGCGGCGCGCATGGCCGGCGCCCGCGATGAGCACGGCGCCGTCGCGCTGGCCACCGCGCGCCAGGCTCGCGGCCATGCGGGCATCGCGCGCCCACTGGATGTCGACCATGCGGGCGATCATGTCCTCGGCGACCTGGCCGCAGTGAGCTTCCCGAATCTCGAGCGCCATCGCGGTCCGGGTCTCCGGGGAGGGCTCGGTGAGGCGGAGCTGCGTGGTGAGCGTCGGGCCGAGCCCCGTCAAGCCGTTGCGGCGCACGGCCTCGGTCGCGGGCTTCGACAGGTTGGTGGCGACGATCGGCAGGCTACCGTCGAGGGCCGCCTGCGCGATCGGCTGATAGAAGCGCCATTCGGGCCAGCCCGTGCGCCGCCAGTTCACGGCGTCGCCGAGCCCGGCCGCGTCCTTGGGGCTCCGCGCCAGATAGCGCGCCACCGCGGCGGTGTCGTCGGTCGAGAGCATCTCGAAGCCGACCGCGGGATGCCGCCCCGCTTCCACCAGCGCGCGCACGAGCTTGGCCTGCAGCACGTGGTGATCCGGATTGTCATGCCGCTCGCCCAGCATCACGAAGCGGCTGCCGGCCAGCCGCGCGGTCAAGGTCGCCTCGCTGATCGGCGCATTCGCCGACACGTCCCAGACCTTCCCGACCAGCGGGTGCTCGCGCTCGACCGGGCTTTCCCACTCGATCTGCGCGGTTCGCCCGCAGCCCCCGACCCCGACGAGGACAACGAGCACGAACCCGACGAAAAGGAATGGGCCTGTGGCCAACCGCATACGTTGATGCTACCAGAAGGCCCTCAGGGAGCCGTCGCGCCCAGTGATCCCTCCGGAGTGGTGATCGTCAACCCGGCGTCGATGATGAGCGTCTGGCCCGTGACCCAGCGTGCCTCGTCGCTTACGAGGTAGACGGCGCCCCAGGCGACGTCCCAGCCGGTGCCCTCGGTTCCGAGCGGGCTCGCCCGACGCCGCCGCTCGCGGGCCGCGGGTCCGAGATCCTCGACCATCGGCGTCCACACCGGGCCCGGCGCGATCGCGTTGACCCGGATACCCTTGGGGCCGTACTGAACGGCGACCGAGCGGACGAACCCGATCACGCCCGCCTTGGCGGTCGCGTAGGCGGTGCGGCCATAGCCTCGCAGCCCGGCGATCGACGAGACGCAGACGACCGCGCCCCCGCCGCGACGCACCATCGCCGGTACCGCCGCCTGGGTGGCGAGGAACATCGACTTGAGATCGACGCCGATGACGCGATCCCAGTCTTCCTCGGTCGTCTCGAGCAGGTCCTTTCGCGACTCGATCCCGACGTTGTTGTGGAGAATGTCGAGGCCGCCCCACCGCTCGACCGCCGCTCTGACCATGCCGGCGCACTCGCCGGCCCGCGTGACGTCGGCGGCGTGGGCCAGCGCCTCGCCGCCCTCGGCGTGGATGAGCCCGGCGGTCTCCTCGGCGCGGTCCTTCACCTGGTCGACGCAGAGGACGCGCGCGCCCTCGCGGGCGAAGAGGATCGCGGCCGCCTTGCCGTTCCCGAGGCCGGGGCCGCGAGAGCCCGCGCCGGTCACGATCGCGACCTTGCCGCCGAGTCTGCCGCTCATCGCCCGTTCATCTCACCGAGCGCGGACCGGGATAGCCATCCCAGGAGAGACGCGTCCCGTCCACGGTGAAGCCGGCCGCCACGAGCGCCTCGAAGGCGGCGCTGCTGCGCACCGGTTGTCCGTCCCAGGTCATGACCTCGAGCCGGCGGACCGGCCGCAGGGTGAGCGGACGTTCCATCATCGACTGGAGCACGGCGATGGCACCCGGAAGATCGACGTCTTCCCAGCCCGCCAGCGGC
>QHSM01000618.1 GCA_003221595.1 Candidatus Rokuibacteriota bacterium
ATGCTCGGACTCGCGCATACCCGTTGGGCGACCCACGGACGGCCGTCGGAGGCCAACGCCCACCCGCACACGGACTGCAAGTCCCGGCTGGCGATCGTCCACAACGGAATCATCGAGAACTACCGCGAGCTTCGCAAAAGCCTCGCCGCCGACGGGCATCGCTTCCGGTCGGAGACCGACACCGAGGTCATCGCGCACCTGATCGAGCAGTACTACGCGGACGGTCTCGAGACGGCGGTACGCCGGGCCGCGCGCGAGCTTCGGGGCTCGTACGCGGTCGCGTGCATCGCGGTCGACGCGCCCGAGACGCTCGTCGCCGTGCGCTCCGGCAGCTCGCCGCTCGTCATCGGCATCGGTGACGGCGAGATGTTCCTCGCCTCGGACATTCCTGCGCTCCTCGGCGAGACGCGCGAGATCGTCCCGCTGGCGGAGGGCGACGTCGCGGTGCTCACCCCCGGAGGCCTCGCGGTGACGACTCTGGACGGCTCTGCGGTACGCCGCGAGCCGATCACGGTCTCGTGGGACGCCGAGGCGGCCGAGAAGTCGGGCTACCCGCACTTCATGCTGAAGGAGATCTTCGAGCAGCCCGACGTGATTCGAGACACGCTGCGTGAACGGGTCGACCTCGGCGAGGGCAGCATCCATCTTCCCGAGCTCGGGCTCAAGGCGCGCGACCTCGCCGGCCTCAACCGCCTGTGCTTCGTGGCGTGCGGAACCTCCTGGCATGCGGCGCTGATCGGGAAGTATCTCGTGGAGGCGTTCGCCCGGCTCCCGGTCGACGTCGACATCGCGTCGGAATTCCGCTATCGGCGCCCGATCCTCGACGGTCGGGTCCTCACCGTCCCGATCTCCCAGTCGGGCGAGACCGCCGATACCCTGGCGGCCCTGCGTGAGTCGCGCGACCAGGGCTCGCGGACCGTCGCCATCTGCAACGTGGTGGGAAGCTCACTGGCCCGCGAGGCCGACGGCGTGCTCTACACCCGCGCCGGCATCGAGATCGGGGTCGCCTCCACCAAGGCGTTCACCGCGCAGCTCACGGCCATCACGCTCCTGGCCCTGAAGCTCGGCCGTGCCCGCGGGTTCGCCGATGACGTGCTCGTCCGTCAGGTCCTGAAGAGTCTCTCCGAGATTCCCGACCTGATGCCGCTCGTGCTGGAGCAGAGCGACGCCATCCGGAAAATCGCGACCCGGTTCGCCGCCAGCAAGGGTTTCCTGTATCTCGGGCGCGGCATGAATCACCCGCTGGCGCTCGAGGGCGCGCTCAAGCTCAAGGAGATCTCCTACATCCACGCCGAAGGGTACGCGGCCGGCGAGATGAAGCACGGGCCGATCGCCCTCGTCGACCACCAGATGCCCGTGCTCGTGGTGGTCCCGAAGGGCGCGCACTACGACAAGACGGTCAGCAACATCGAGGAGGTCAAGGCCCGCGGCGGGGTGGTGGTCGCCGTCGCCACCGCCGGCGACACCGACATCGAGGAGAAGGCTGACGTGGTCATCCCGGTGCCGCCGAGCCTTGACTGGACGCAGCCGCTGCTGGTCGCGCCGGCGCTCCAGCTCTTCGCCTATCACCTCGGCGTGCTCCGGGGCTGCGACGTGGACCAGCCGCGGAACCTCGCCAAGAGCGTGACGGTGGAGTGAGGCCATGGGTCTGACGCGCGCGCTCCTCGAGGCTGGGCTGCTCTGGATATCCGCGACCGCCGGTATCTTCCTCTGGAAGCCGCCGGCGCCGGTGGGCTGGGCCGACCTTCTGGTCGCGCTACAGCAGGCCGTCGCGCCCTCGCTGTGCTTCGTGGTGTCGTTCTACTACAACGATCTGTACGACGCCCACATCGTGTACGGCTTCCGCGACCTCGCGGTGCGCATCCCCCGGGCGTTCGGCGTGGGCTTCATCCTGCTGGCGGCCTGCTACATGATCTTCCCGGACGTCCGGATCTCCAACGGCGCGTTCGCGATGAGCGTCATGGCCATCCTGGGCGTGCTCCTGCAGCTGCGGGCGCTGTCGTACACCCTGATGCGGCGCCGGCCGTTTCTCGAGCGCGTCCTCATCCTGGGCCGGGGTCCGCTCGCCGAGAAGATCCTGCGCGAGGTCGCGGTGCGGCCCTACCTCGGCTACGAGGTCACGGACGTGGCCGACGAGCAGCTGGGCAACATCCTCGAGGCGACCCGCGCCGACCGGATCATCGTGGCGCTGGCGGAGCGCCGAGCCCGGCTCCCGGTGCGGCAGCTCCTCGACGCCCGCATCGCCGGCAGCGTGGTCGAGGACGGGGTGGACGCCTACGAGCGGCTCACCGGGAAGATCGCCATCGAATCGCTGACTCCCAGCAACCTGATCTTCTCACCGGACTTCAAGAAGTCGCGGTTCGACCTGGCCGTCGGGCGCGCGGTCAGCCTGCTGATCGCGATCCTTGGACTGATCTTCTTCGCTCCTTTTCTCGTGCTGATCGCGATGGCCGTCAAGCTAGACTCGAAGGGGCCCCTCTTCTTCATCCAGGAGCGCTTGGGCCGGCATGCAAAGCGCTTCAAGCTCGTGAAGTTCCGCACCATGCGCGTGATCGACTGCCCCACGTCGGAGTGGGCGAACGACAACAGCGATCGGATCACACGGGTGGGGAAGTGGCTCCGAAAGTTCCGGCTCCACGAGCTGCCCCAGTTCGTGAACGTCATTCGCGGAGATATGAACCTCGTGGGCCCTCGTCCTCACCCTGTCACCAAC
>QHSM01000277.1 GCA_003221595.1 Candidatus Rokuibacteriota bacterium
CGCGACCACGGCCCCGGCGAAGACCAGATAGAACCGCCGCCCGCGCCGCGGCGAGAGATCGAGCCCCGAGCGCCAGCCGAAGACCTCGGCGACGGCGAACGACGCCGATCCGGCCAGCACCGGTACGGCCAGGAGCCCCGTGCCGATGATCCCCAGCGCGAAGAGGCCGTACGCGAGGTCGCCGGCCAGGGGACGCAAGGCCTCGGCGGCCTGGCGCGCGGTCTCGATCTCGGTCCGGCCGGCCGGATGCAGGGTCGCGGCCGTCGCGAGCATGATGAAGAACATCGCGACGTTCGAGAAGAACATGCCGGTGAAGACGTCGAGCCGCGCGTCGGCCAGCTCGTGCGCCGCCGCGCCGCGACGCTGGGCCAGCGTCCGCCGGCCCTGGGCCTTTTCCTGCTCCACCTCGTGCGAGGCTTGCCAGAAAAAGAGATAGGGCGAGATCGTCGTCCCGAGCACGCCGACGAGCGTCGTGATGTACGTGGTGTCCCAGACGAGGCTCGGTGTGAAGCTGGCGACGGCGACCTGCCGCCAGTTGGGCTTGGCCAGGAACGCCGCCAGAACGTACGCCAGGAGCACCGCGGTCAGCCACTTGAGGTACTGGGCGAAGCGCGCGTAGTTCAGGTACACGGTGGCCAGGAGAATGCCCGCCCCGAAGACGGGGATCGACAGCAGCGACGGCACGCCGGTGAGCATCCGGGTCGCGTCCGCCATGCCCGCGAGATCCGCAGCGATGTTGAAGACGTTGGCGATCAGCAGCAGAAGACAGGCGCTGTAGAGAAACGAACGCGGATAGTGCCCGCGAATCGCGCCGGCGAGGCCGCGACCGGTCACGAGGCCGATCCGCGCGCAGATGAGCTGCACGGCCGCCATCAGCGGAAGCGTGGCCGGCGCCGTCCAGAGCATGCCGAAGCCGAGCGCGGCGCCGGCCACGGCGTAGGTCGTGATGCCGCTCGGATCGTCGTCCGACGCGCCGGTGACGAGCCCGGGCCCGAGGAGCCTGAAGTAGCGGACGAGGGGATTGTGGCTGTGGCGATCGGATGCCTGAGTTTCGGGCATGAGGGCTCCACCATTATGCCCGCGCCGGGAGTCCCGGGTTCGGCTAACATGCCGTCGATGACGCGGACAACGCCGTGAGCGGATTCGCCGAGTACGAAGGGTACGACGCGCTGGGCCTCGCCGAGCTGGTCCGCCGGCGCCAGGTGTCGGCGGGCGAGCTGCTCGACGCCGCCATCGCCCGGGTCGAGGCGCGCAACCCGGCCATCAACGCCGTGACGATGCCGCTTTACGACTACGGGCGCGCGGCGATCGCGGCGGGGCTGCCGGACGGGCCGTTCACCGGCGTGCCGTTCCTCATGAAGGACCTCACCGCGTCGATCGCCGGCGTGAAGATGACGCGGAGCTCGGCGTTCTTCGCCGACGCGCCGGCGCCGACCGCCGACAGCGAGCACGTCCTCCGGCTCAAGCGCGCCGGCCTCGTCATCTTCGGCCGCACCAACACGTGCGAGCTCGGGCTCTCGCTCACCTGCGAGCCGCGGCTCCACGGCCCGACGCGCAACCCCTGGGACCCGACGCGGATCTCCGGGGGCTCGAGCGGCGGCGCGGCGGCCGCGGTCGGCGCGCGCGTCCTCCCGATGGCGCACGCCACCGACGGCTTCGGCTCGATCCGCGCGCCCGCGGCGTGCTGCGGCCTCGTCGGCCTCAAGCCCACCCGCGGGCGCAACACGATGGCGCCCGTGCTCGGCGAGGGGCTCGGCGGATGCTCGGTCGAGCACGCGGTGACCCTGTCGGTGCGCGACAGTGCGGCGCTGCTCGACGCGACGTGCGGCTCCGGCGCGGGCGATCCCTACGTCGCCCCGGCGCCGGCCCGGCCGTTCCGCCAGGAGGTCGGCGCCGATCCCGGAGCTCTCCGGATCGCGTACACGAGCCTGGCCCCGAACGGCGCGAAGGTCGACGCCGAGAGCCTGCGCGTGCTCGGCGAGACCGCGAGGCTCTGCGCCGATCTCGGTCATCGCGTCCGGGAGATCGATCCGCCGATCGACCGCGCCGCCGTCGTCGCCACCTTCCTCACCCTGGCCGCCGCCAACACGGCGGTGAACCTCGCGAGCCACCCGACCAAGGGACGCCCGGCGCGCGCGGACGAGGTCGAGAAGGTGACGTGGGCGACGGCGAGGCTCGGCGACGCGGTCAGCGGCGCCGACTACGTCCGCGCGACGCAGACCGCGCACAAGCTCGGGCGACAGATGGCCGCGTTCCACGCCGACTGGGACGTTCTGCTCACGCCCGGCCTCGCGACCCTTCCCGTGAAGCTCGGCTGGCTCGACATGATGATGGACGACGTCGACGAGTACTGGCGGCGCGTCTTCGCCTTCTCGCCCTTCACGGTGTGGTTCAACCTCACCGGCCAGCCCGCGATGATGCTGCCGCTCGGGCGCTCGCCGGAGGGACTGCCGGTCGCAACCCAGCTCGTCGCGCGCTACGGTGACGAGGCGACTCTGTTCCGCCTGGCCGCGCAGCTCGAAGCGGCGCGCCCCTGGTTCGACCGCAAGCCGGCGCTCGCGTCCTGAGGCAACAACCTCGGCGAATCCCGGCGCCGTCTACGCGGCCGGGTCGAAGCGGTGGCCGCCGCCCGCCCGGACGATGAAGCCCGGCTGCGGGAAGTGCCCGGCCAGGACCAGCGTGCCGGAATCCGCGTGCTGCTCCACGAAGGCGCGCCGCGTCGCGCGCGCCTTCGCCGGGTCGTAGCAGAAGCGGCTCGACCACTGGGGCTCCGCGACCTGCACGGTCCGGTGCATGAGGTCGCCGGAGAAGACGGCGGTGCCCGCCGAGGTGGTGAGCCGGACGCAGACGTGACCCGGCGTGTGACCGATCCACGGCTCGAAGCGGAGGTACTCGTCGACCTTGTAGTCGCTCTCGACGAGCACGGCCTGCCCGGCCTCGACCACGGGCACGACGCTATCCGCGATGCACCCCGACTCCTCCTTGCCCGTCGCGTTCTCGTATTTCCAGAACTCCCACTCCGCGCCGGCGATGACGTACCGCGCTCTGGGGAAGGTCGGGACCCAGCGCCCGTCCTGCCAGCGCGTGTTCCAGCCGACGTGGTCCACGTGCAGGTGGGTGCACAGGACGAAGTCGACCTGCTCGGGCGCGACGCCGACGGCCGCGAGATCGTCGAGATAGGCGCTGCGCCGCATGTGCCAGGCGGGCGCGCCGGTGCGCGTCTTGTCGTTGCCGACGCCGGTGTCGATCAGGATCGTGTGGCGCGGCGTGCGCACGACGTAGGTCTGGATGCGCGAGGCGAGGTCGCCGGTGCGTTCGTCGACGAAATGCGGCTTGAGCCAGTGGTGGTGCGCGGCGATCGCCTCAGCCGTCGAGTCCGGCAGCATGGACGCGGTCGGAAACGACGAGCGGTCGATCTCGATCACGCGGGAAATCGTCACCTCGCCGAGCTTGATCGGCTGCATCGCGCTCTCCCCTCCCCGCTGGAGCCGCGCCTCGGCCGGCGGGGCCCCAGCCCCGCGACGGCCTGCGGCGCGCACGACGAAGTTCCGGGTTGGTGATAGGGTAGCCGCTAAGGAGGACGTATGCGTGGCGTAGTTTTCCTCGGCAATCGCAAGCTCGAGGTGCGCGACTTCCCCGATCCGAAGCCGGGCCCCGGCGAGGTCGTGGTGGCCATGAAGGCTTCGGGCATGTGCGGCAGCGACCTGCACCCTTACCGCGCGGCCGGCAACGCCGCGGCGGCCCTCGGGCTTGGCGGCAGCGGCGGGCCCGTCATCGCGGGCCACGAGCCGTGCGGCGTCGTCGCCGAGCGCGGATCGGGCGTCGCCGAGGCCGACGCGCCCACCGGCCAGCGCGTGATGGTCCATCATTACAAGGGATGCGGGCGGTGCAAGCACTGCCGCGTCGGCTGGGCTCAGCTTTGCCGCCAGGGCATCGTGGTGTACGGCATGACGGGCCACGGGGGCCACGCCCCGTTCATCTGCGTGCCGGCGTACACGCTCGTTCCCCTCCCTGAGTCGATCGGCTTCCCGGCGGGGGCCGCCATCTCGTGCGGGACCGGCACGGCGTACGGCGCGCTCAAGCGCCTCGACGTGTCCGGCCGCGACACCCTCGCGGTCTTCGGCCAGGGACCGGTCGGGCTCAGCGCGACCATGCTGGGACGCGCCATGGGCGCCCGCGTGATCGCGATCGACGTCGCCCCCGAGCGGCTCGCGCTCGCCCGTCAGTTCGGCGCCGAGACGGTCGTCAACGCGCGGGAAACCGATCCGGTCGCGGCGCTCCGCGAGCTGACCCACGGCGAGGGTGTCGAGGCCGCGATGGACTGCACCGGTAACCCCGAGGCGCGCGTGGCCGCGGTGCGGAGCGCCACCACCTGGGGCCGTGTCGCCTTCGTCGGCGAGGGCAACACGACGACCTTCGATATCAGCCAGGACATGATCCGCCGGCAGCTGACGATCCACGCGTCGTGGACCTTCTCGAGCGTCGGCCAGGCCGAGTGCGCCCGCTTCATCGCCGACCGCAAGGTGCCGCTCGATGGACTCCTCACGCATCGGTTCACGCTCGATCAGGCGGACGAGGCCTATCGGCTCTTCGACACGCAGACCACCGGCAAGGGATACTTCGCGTTCTGATGATGCGCCGGCGGCGGCGCCGGCGGTTTTCCACCGCCGGCGCCGCACACCGCTGACTACCTCGTCGGCAGGATCTTCAGAATCGGCTCGAGGTTCTTCGGGTCCGGCTTGAGCTTGCCGACACCGTAGCTGCGGACCGTCGCCACGACCGCGTCGTTGACCGGCGTCTTCACGCCCTTGAGGCGCCCCTGCTCGCAGACATAGCCGTTGAGATAGTCGATCTCGGTCCGGCGCCCGCGCATGACGTCCTGCAGGAGCGAGGGCCGCCCGCCGCCGCGCCGCGCGCCCTCGGCGGCCACGTCCGCCTCGACCTCGGCGAGCCCGCGCCCCTCGTAGGCGTCCACGAACCGCTGCGCGGCGATGCCGTAGATGGGCTCGACCTCGAAGCCACACGCGCGCCCCACCTGCACGACCTCGCCGCCCACGTAGATCGCGATGAGCCGCGGCTCGCGCTGGGTGCGCACCTCGGCGGTGCCGAGGCCCGAGAGCCCCGCCAGCGGATTGGCCATGCAGTTCACGGTGAGCTTCGACCATCGCTCGCCGAAGAGATTGGTGGTCACCTTGGCCACCGCGACGTCGCTCATGATCTTCGCCAGCTCGCGCGCGCGCTCGGTGTCCTTGCCGTCGAGCTCGCCGATCTTGAAGCCGATCGAGCCGGTGTCGGTGCGCGTGGCGTGACCCGGCTCGTACATCCCGGCGCCGATCGTGATCACGCTGCCGAGCGTCCGCTCGCGGCCGGCGATGGCCGCCACGCGCTCGTCGTTGATTCCGTTCTGGAAGTCGACCACCACCCCGTTCGGCTTCCTGAGGTACTGGATGCCCAGCGACGTCGCCCACTCCGTGTCGTACGACTTGACGGAGATGAAGACCGCGTCGAAGGGCTCGGTGATGGCCTGCGCCTCGAAGATGTGGAGCGCCTTGACCCGGACCACGTGGTCGCCGCACGTGCCGCTGAGGCGAAGGCCGTCCTTCCGCATCTTCTCCACGTGCTCCGGCCACTGGTCGATGAGCGTCACGTCGTGCCCGGCCTTCGTGAGCATGCCACCGACGACGCTGCCGATGGCCCCGGCCCCGATGATGCCGATCCGCATTGCCATGGGTACCCTCCGTTAAACCTCTCGAGCCCGAGCATGATAACTTGAACCGCCATGAGCTACGACTTCGATCGTCGAATCGACCGCCGGCGCACGGACAGCGCCAAGTGGCAGAAGTACGGTCCCGACATCTTGCCGCTCTGGGTGGCGGACATGGACTTCCAGTCGCCCGAGCCCGTGATCCGCGCGCTGCGCGAGCGGGTGGAGCACGGCGTCTACGGCTACATCACGTTCGAGCAGCCCGAGTTCCACCAGCTCTTCGCCGACCGGCTGCTCAAGCGCTACGGCTGGCGCGTGTCCCCGGAAGCGGTGGTGATCATCCCCGGGGTGATCCCGGGCTTCAACGTGGCCGGACGCGTGCTCGCGGCGCCGGGCGACGGCCTCGTCCTCATGACGCCCGTGTACCCGCCCATCCTCCGCGCCGCCTCCAACATGGACCTCACCCGCGAGGATGCGCCGCTGGCGCGCCGGGCGGACGGAAGCTACGAAGTCGACGTCGACGCGTTCACCGCGGCGATCGGCGACCGCACGCGGTTCTTCCTGCTCTGCAACCCGCACAACCCGGTGGGCCGGGTCCTCCGGCGCGACGAGCTCCAGCGGCTCGCGGAGGTTTGCCTGCGCCGCGGCCTCGCGATCGTCGCCGACGAGATCCATTGCGAGCTCGCCTATCCGGGCCACCGTCACACGCCGATCGCGTCGCTCGATGGGGCGATCGCCGAGCGCACGATCACGCTCATGGCGCCGAGCAAGACCTTCAACCTGGCCGGGCTCAAGTTCTCGGTCGCGATCATCCCGAACGCCGACCTGCGCGCGAAGTTCATCGCGGCGCGCGCCGACCTCGTGTCGACGGTGAACGTCCTCGGCTTCACGGCGGCCTACGCGGCGTACCGCGACGGCGGGCCGTGGCTCGACGAGCTGATGCGATATCTGGAAACGAACCGCGACTTCGCCATGGACTACGTGCGGACGCGCCTGCCCGGCGTGCGGGTCGCGACGCCCGAGGCGACCTATCTGGCCTGGCTCGACTGCCGGAATGCCGGCGCGGCGGCCGCCGCCGATCCGTTCACGTTCTTCCTGGAGCGGGCCCGGGTCGCCCTGAACGACGGCGCGCTGTTCGGCCCGGGCGGCGCGGGGTTCGTCCGGCTGAACTTCGGCTGTCCGCGCTCGCTCCTGGTCGAGGCGCTCGACCGCATGCGGGCGGCCCTCACGGACGACCGGCCAGCGCGCGTCTGAGCTGGTCGAGGTGGTTGTCGTCGTGCCACGCCATCACCGAGAGGAACTCGTCGATCGTCCGCCGGCCGCGCGAATCGACGTGACGACCGGCGCGCGACCAGTCGTCGGGTGCGAGCGGCCGGAGGAAGGCGAGCGTCTCCCCGCGGCGCCGGGTGAAGGCGGCGAGCGCGAGGGCGGCCTCGTTGGTGAGGTACTGCCGCTCCTCGGCCCAGCGATCGGGGTTCGTGGCGACGAACACCGGCAGGTCCATCGCCATCACGAGCCGCATCCGCTCGAGGAACCACTCCTCGTTGTCGCGCAGGTGACAGATCACCTCCGTCGCGGCCCAGCTCGTGGGCGTGGGACGACGGCCGAGCGCGACGGCTGTCGCGCCGCGGACGGCGTCTTCCAGCTCCGCCGGTGTTCGCACGATGCGCGCGAGCCGCTCCGCGCGCGGGCGCTGCGCATACTCCTCGACGCTCGCCATCCACGCCCTCCCGGACCCTCATGGTAGCCGATGGCGATGCACCCGCGGGCGACGTCGCGCGACATCGGGCGCACATGCCCGATGGCACGCGCGCGATCCTCGACACCCGGTCGCTCCAGGCAGACCATCGCCGGCTCGCGGCGCTGCTGCGCCCCGGGCTCGCGGTGCTCGACGTCGGCTGCGGCACCGGCGCCATCACCCGCGGCATCGCCGAGGCCGTCGGCCACGAGGGCCACGCGGTGGGCGTCGATGTCAACCAGTCGATGATCGAGGCAGCCCGCGCCGCGCACCGCCGCGTGCTCGGGCTGTCGTTCCACGTCGTCGACGTCTACCGGCTGCCGTTCCGCGGCGAGTTCGACATCGTGGCCGCGGCGCGCGTGCTGCAGTGGCTCGCCGATCCCGGGGCCGCGCTGCGCGAGATGACGAAGGCGCTGAGGCGCGGCGGGCGCATGGTCATCCTCGACTACAACCACGAGAAGGCTTCGTGGACGCCGGAGCCGCCGGCGAGCATGCGCCGCTTCGTCGCGGCATTTCTCCGGTGGCGCGCCGCCGCGGGCCTGGACAACGCGATCGCCGACCGTCTCGGCGAGCTGCTGTCGGGCGTCGGCCTGACCGCGATCGCGACGACCGACCAGAGCGAGGTCACGCGGCGCAGCGATCCCGACTTCGAGACCCGCGCCGGCATCTGGGCCACCATCGCCGCCACGCGGGGACATCAGATGGTGGCCGACGGCGCGATCAGCGAGGGCGAGCGCCGCGCGGCCGAGGTCGAGTACCGGGCCTGGCTGGGCCAGGCTGGCCAGTCGCACGTCCAGTACCTGCTCGCCGTCGAGGGCGTTCGGCCGTAGCGCTCCGGGCGGGCGCCCTCAGCGCTGGAGCAGGTACGGCACGTCGGCGACGACGGTATTCCTCCGGAAGAGCAGCGCGCCCTTGACCAGCAGGGCCGTCTGGTTGTGCAGGACGTGCTGCCACCAGTGCCGCGGCAGAAATTCCGGCAGCACGATCGTGACCATCTGCTCGCCGCCGCGCGACTGGATCTGATCCAGATAATCGAGCAGCGGGCGGAGCAGCGACCGGTACGGCGAGGTCAGGACGACCAGGGGAACGCCGAGCCCCCACTTGCCCCACTTGTCCTCGAGCCGGGCGGTGTGGGCCGGGTCCGTCTCGACGTAAACGGCGCGCACCGCCGCCGTCGGGGCGAGCGTCCGGGCGTACTGCACGGCGCGGACGACGCCGCGATGGACGTCGCCGATCAGCACCAGGACCGTGTGCTGGAACGCCGGCGGGCCCTCGAAGCCCTCGAGCGACAGCTCGCGGGCCACCTCGTCGTAGTGCCGGTGCATCACGACGAACGTGGTGACCAGGAGGGGAATGACGACGACGACGATCCAGGCGCCCTCCACGAACTTCGTGACCGTGAGCGTCAGGAGCACCACGCCGGTCACGGCCGCCCCGACCCCGTTGATCCACACGCGCCACTGCCAGCCCTTCTCGCGCAGGCGCAGCCAGCGCCGCACCATGCCCGACTGCGAGAGCGTGAACGAGATGAAGACGCCGATCGCGTAGAGGGGCAGGAGCGCGTGCGTGTCGCCCTGGAAGGCGACGATCAGGAGGATCGCAAAGCCGCTGAGGATCAGGATGCCGTTCGAGAACACCAGCCGATCGCCCTGGTTCGCGAATTGCCGGGGCACGAAGCGGTCGCGCGCCAGGATCGACGAGAGCCGCGGGAAGTCGGCGTACGAGGTGTTGGCGGCAAGGACGAGGATGAGCAGCGTGGAGGCCTGGACCGCGTAGTACGGGGCGCCATTTCCCCAGACCCGGCGTGCGATCTTCGACACCACCGTCTCGTCACCGCCCGGGACGACCCCGAAGTCGTAGGCGAGGTACGTGATGCCAAGGAACATCACGATCGAGATGACGCCGAGCGTCGTCATGACCGCCTGGGCGTTGCGTCCCTCGGGCGG
>QHSM01000723.1 GCA_003221595.1 Candidatus Rokuibacteriota bacterium
TGACGTAGTCCGCTTCCTCGCTCGCCAGATAGCACGCGGCCGCCGCGATCTCGTCGAGCGTGCCCCGGCGGCCCGCCGGGGTGATCGCGCGCACGGCCGCCTCGTCGCCACCCACCCCGGCCATGGCCGGGGCGTCGGCGCCCAGGATGCGCGTCGAGTTGGCGCGTAACCCCGTCTGGATCGCGCCGGGGCAGATCGCGTTGACCGTGACGCCCCGCGCCGCGTACGTGATCGCCAGTTGCTTCGTCAGGCCGACCACGCCGTGCTTCGACGCGGTATAGGCCGGACCGCCGCCGGAGCCGACGAGCCCGGCGACCGACGCGACGTTCACGATGCGCCCGCGTCCGCGAGGCAGCATCTCGGCCAGTGCGCGCCGGCAGCCGTAGAACGTCCCGGTCAGATCGATGGCGACGACGCGCTCCCAGACTGCCGGCGTCATCTCGGCGGCGGGTTGATAGCCGTCGAGGATCCCGGCGGCATTCACCAGAATCCCGAGCGGTCCGAGCTCGCGCACGGCGGCCGCCACGGCCCGGTCCACGTCGTCCCAGCGGCTGACGTCGGCCTGCGCGAACGTCGCGCGCCCTCCGCGGGAGGCGATCGCGGCGACCGCTTCCTTGCCGCCTTCGGGAAGGAGATCGACGACGGCCACCGGAGCGCCCTGGGCCGCGAAGGCTTCCGCGATCGCGCGCCCGATGCCCGAGCCGCCACCGGTGACGATCGCGCTCCCGCCGAGCAGGCTCACGTGCCGAGAAACTCCGCGATGGCCCGGGCCGCCGTTTCCGGCGTCTCCAGCAACACCATGTGGCCCCCGGGCAGGAGGCGCAGCGCGGCGCCCTTGATGCGCCGCTGCCATTCCTCGGCGTAGACGAGCGGATTGGCGCGGTCGGCGTCGCCCCACACGAGGAGGGTCGGCGCCGCGATCCGGTGCAGGCGCCTGGCGAGCCCCTTGTCCGGGATGGGCCAGACGAACTTCGCCATCGAGGAGCGCCGCTGAATCGACTCCACCTCGGCGGCGAGGCTCTCCGCATCGCTCCCGGGTCCGGTCGCCCACAGACGGGCGGCGCTGGAGGCCGGGTCGCTCCACAGCGCGGCCGCCAGCTCGTCGGCCGGCAAGATCAGGACGTCGGCCGACGGGACGTCGTCGCGCCAGAGACCGAGCGGGGAGACGAGCGTGAGCGTCCGGGCGCGCGCCGGGAAGACGGCGGCGAGCTCGGCCGCGGCCATGGCGCCGAACGCGTGGCCGACCAGATGCGCCCGCTCGAGGCCGAGCGCCGACAGGAGCTCGTCGTAGGCCAGCGTGAGGTCGAGGAGGTCGTCGAGCGTCTCGACGCCCTTCGAGCCGGCCACGCCGGGGTGCGCGGGCGCGTACACGCTGAACGACCGCGCGAGCAGATCGAGCACGGGCGACCAGCCGGTCCGCTCGTGGTACGAGTGAAAATAGACGAGCGGCGCGCCGTAACCGGCCGTGAGAACGCGGAAGCTCACCGCGCCTCCCCGGATCTCGACCGCGCGCTCGACGGGCATCAGCGGACCCCGCTCCCCTCGGGACGCGCTCACGCCGATCCGTTCCGGGCGCCCGAGGGCCACCAGCGATCCTTGTAGCCGGGCCACATGTCCCGGACGTGCGGCATGACCTCCGTCGCGAACAGCGCCGTATTCTTCAGCGCCAGCTCCTTCGGCATGCTGCCGATCTGGAGCAGCACCATCAGGTGGCCGACGCGCAGCGTCTTGATGCACTCGGCGAGCTGCTGGCGCACGCTCTCCGGGCCCCCGGCGATGACGTATCCCTGGTCGAGATACTGGCCCCAGTCGAGCGACTGGCGCATGCGACGGGCCGCCGCCCCGACCTGAGCCCGCGTGCCGCTCTGCACCGTCTTCACCGTTCGGTAGCCGGGCGCTTCCGCGAACCCCTCCCAGACGTTCAGGCACTTCTGGTAGAAGTAGTGCACGTGCGGGAAGTACTCGCGCTCGGCCTGGGCGTCGGTCTCCGACACGCAGACGAGCTGGAGAAAGCCCGCGCGGAACGGATTGTCGTCGGCGCCCACGCGCGCGATCGCCTCCCAGAAGCCGTCCATGGTGGCCTTGCCGCGCTTGTAGCCGAAGTACGAGAGATAGCAGTAGACGTAGTCGAGCTTCGCCGTCCACTCCCACGTCTCGACGCTGCCGCCGCCGGGAATCCACACGGGCGGATGCGGCTTCTGGAGCGGCTGGGGCCAGATGTTCGCGTACCGCACCTGCGTGTACTTGCCGTTGAACGAGAAGAGCTCGGGCCGCGTCCACGCCTGGATGACCAGGTCGTGCGCCTCGTAATACCGGTCGCGGAGCGTGGCCGGGTTGATCCCGTACGCGAAGTTCATGTCCATCGACGTGCCGACGGGAAAGCCGGCGACGAGACGGCCGCGCGACAGGAGGTCGAGCATCGCGAACTCCTCGGCTACCCGGAGCGGCGGGTTGTACGCGGCGAGGCTGTTGCCGAGCACGACGATGGCGGCCTGCGAGGTCCGTCGCGTCAGGGTCGCCGCCATGAGGTTCGGTGACGGCATCATCCCGTACGCGTGTTGTGGTGCTCGTTCACGCACAGCCCGTCGAAACCCTGGGCCTCGGCGAACTCCAGCTCGTCGAGGAACTCGTGGTAGAATCATATCAGAGCCAGATCGGCCCGTCGCGTCGCCCGCTGACCCGGGCGGGGCCGAGCCGGGCGCTCGGCGGTTCCGCTTGAATGACGGTCCGATCCGGCGTAGCCTACGGCGCAGTACCAGTTCGATCACCGCGGGAGCTCGGGGAACCGGGCTGAGAGGGCGGCTCACCGCCGCCGACCGCATGAACCTGACCTGGTTAATGCCAGCGAAGGGAGGCTTCATATGCCAGAGTCGCACCCAGCATCTCGGAAGATCTACATCACCGGATCCCGTGCGGACCTCCGCGTTCCGATGCGGCAGATCACGCTCACGGGCGGCAACGCCCCGCTCCGTCTCTACGACACGAGCGGCCCCTACACCGACCCCGACGTCGACCTTGATCTGAAGACGGGCCTGCCGCCGCTCCGGCTCGGCTGGATCATCGACCGGGGCGACGTCCAGGAGCTACCGGGTCCGTCGTCGGCGTACCGCCGGAGCCGGGAAGAAAACCCGGCGCTCGGCGGCGTCAGGTTCACCAGCGTGCGCCGGCCGCTCCGGGCCCGCGAGGGCCGGCGCGTCACCCAGATGCACTACGCGCGCCGGGGCGAGATCACGCCCGAGATGGAGTTCATCGCGCTGCGCGAGGGCCTGGCGCCCGAGCTGGTGCGCGACGAGGTCGCGCGCGGGCGGGCGATCATCCCCTCGAACGTGAACCACCCCGAGACCGAGCCGATGATCATCGGCCGGAAGTTCCTGGTGAAGATCAACGCCAACATCGGCAACTCGGCGGTCGCCTCCTCGATCGAGGAGGAGGTCGAGAAGATGACGTGGGCGACGCGCTGGGGCGCCGACACGGTGATGGACCTCTCGACCGGCAAGAACATCCACGAGACGCGCGAGTGGATTCTCCGGAACTCGCCGGTGCCCATCGGCACGGTGCCGATCTATCAGGCGCTCGAGAAGGTCGGCGGCAAGGCCGAGGACCTGACCTGGGACATCTATCGCGACACGCTCATCGAGCAGGCGGAGCAGGGCGTCGACTACTTCACGATCCACGCTGGCGTGCGGCTCCGTTACATTCCGCTCACGGCCAAGCGCGTCACCGGCATCGTCTCGCGCGGCGGCTCGATCATGGCCAAGTGGTGCCTGGCGCACCATCAGGAGAGCTTCCTCTACACTCGCTTCCGCGAGATCTGCGAGAT
>QHSM01000724.1 GCA_003221595.1 Candidatus Rokuibacteriota bacterium
CGACCATGAGCCGGTCGCGCGTGACCTTGGCGACGATCGACGCCGCGGCGACGGTGGCGCAGCGCGCGTCGCCGTCCACGAGGTTCTTCTGCGGACAGGGGAGATCGCGCAGGGCGACGAAGTCGGTGATGACGAAGTCGGGTTTCACGGCGAGCCGCGCGAGCGCGTCCGCCATCGCCAGCTTGGTGGCCTGCAGGATGTTGATGCGGTCGATCGTCTCGTGATCGACGATGCCGACGCCGACGGCCACGGCGCGCTCGTGGATGACGGAGAACAGCGCCTCGCGCTGCTCGGGCGTGAGGACCTTCGAGTCGGCGAGCCCCTTGATGCGACGGTCGGCGGCGATGATCACGGCGCCGGCGACCACCGGCCCGGCCAGGGGCCCGCGCCCCGCCTCGTCGACGCCGGCCACCAGCGTGACACCCGTCCGCCAGGCCAGAGCCTCGTGACGGTAGGGCGCCGACGGTGGCGGCGTCACGCGAAGGGTCGGCTACGGCTGCTCGGGGGTGGTGGCGGGAACCAGGGCCACGCGCTTCTCTTTGAGACGCGCGGCCTTGCCGGCGAGCCCGCGGAGGTAGTAGAGCTTCGAGCGCCGCACGCGGCTGCGCCGAACGATCTCCACCTTATCGATGCGCGGCGAGTGCAGCGGGAAGGTCCGCTCGACGCCGACACCGTACGAGATGCGGCGGACCGTGAACGACGCGCGGCCGCCCTCGCCGCGCCGGCGAATCACGATGCCCTCGAAGAGCTGGGTCCGCTCCTTCTCGCCCTCGATCACCTTGACGTGCACGCGGACCGTATCGCCGGCGGTGAATCCCGCCCGGTCCTTCCTGAGCTGCACCGCCTCGACCAGTCGAATCGCGTCCATCACCGCATTCCCTTTCGTCGGATACGTCTCAGTTCGCGGGGTCGTCGATCTGCTCCGGCGTCTCCCCGCGTTCGAATCGTTCCACCAGCCTGCGCTCGTCGTCCGTCAGCGGCGCCGTCGCCAGGAGGTCCGGGCGCTCGCGCCACGTGAGCCAGATGGCCTGGACCCGGCGCCACCGCGCGATGCGCGCGTGGTCGCCGGAGAGCAGCACCGCCGGCACCCGCGCGCCCCGGTACGCCTCCGGCCGCGTGTACTGCGGCGGCTCGAGGAGCCCGTCGGCGAACGACTCACGGGCCGCCGCGCCTTCGCTCCCGAGCACGCCCGGCAGCAAGCGCGTCACCGCGTCGGTGACCACCAGGGCCGGCAGCTCGCCGCCCGTCACGACGTAGTCACCGATCGACACCGTGTCGTCCGCCAGCTTCTCGCCGACGCGCGCGTCGACCCCCTCGTATCGCCCGGCCAGGAGGATCACGTGCGTCAGGGCGGCCAGCTCGGCCGCGATCTTCTGCGTCAGCGTCCGGCCCCGCGGGTCCATCAGCACGACGCGCGCGCCGGGCGTGCGGAGCGCCTCCACCGCGGCGAAGAGCGGCTCGGGCTTCAGCACCATGCCGCCGCCGCCGCCGAACTGGTAATCGTCGGCGACCCGGTGTCGGCCCTGCGCGTAGTCTCGGAGATTGACCACCCGGATGTCAACGAGTCCACGCGCCCGCGCCCGTCCGAGCATCGACTCGGCGAGCACCGGCTCGACCATGCCCGGGAACAGCGTCACGATGTCGATGCGCATCCGCGTCCCACTACAGGTCGAGCAGCCCGTCGGGCGGCCGGATGACGACCCGGCCGCCGGCCAGGTCGACCTCGACCACGATCTCGGCTACCGCCGGGATGAGGCGCTCGCGCGTACCGTCGGCGACCACCCACAGATCGTGGGCCGGCGAATGCTCGATGCGCGTCACCCGGCCGACGTCGCGCCCGTCTTCCGTGAGGACCCGGCATCCTTCCATCTGCCACGGATAGAAGCGGCCCGGCGGCAGCGGCAGCGCCTCGTCCTCGGGAAGCGCGATCAGCCGGCCGACGAGCGCGCTGGCGGCCTCGACGGTCTCGCAGCCGGCCACAAATACCAGGACCGCGGCGCCCTGCCGGCGCGCGGCGGTGATCCGGCACCGCTCGCGCGTGTCGCGCGCCTGGTCCCACAGCACGCACTCCGTCACGCCCTCGAACCGCTCGGGGCGGTCGGTCAGCGGCGTCACGCGCATCTCGCCGCGCAGGCCGTGCGGCCGCGCGATCTCACCGATGACCACGAGCCGGGAGCTCATCTCTACGGCGAGGCGATGTCCGGCCACTCTCGGGCCGGGTCGCCCGTTGTCTCCTACTTCGGCGCCGGCACCGGCACGTTCGCGATCAGCTTCCGCACCGTGTTCGACGGCTGGGCGCCCTTCTTGATCCACGCCTCGACCTTCGCCCGGTCGATCACCACCGTCGGCGGCTCGGTCAGCGGGCTGTAGTGCCCGAGCACCTCGAGGAAGCGGCCGTCGCGCGGCGAGCGCGAGTCCGCCACGACCACGCGATAAGCCGGTCGCT
>QHSM01000725.1 GCA_003221595.1 Candidatus Rokuibacteriota bacterium
CTCCTGCTGGGGCGACACGCCACGGTCACGATGTGCCGCGAGATCGCGCGTGCGCGTGTGGCACATCGTGACCGTGGCGTGTCGCCCCAGCAGGAGCTGCGCGAGAGGCTTGCCGACCAGCCGCGAGCGCCCGATCACCACCGCCTCGGCACCCTTCAGCTCGCACCCGTAATGGTCGAGGATCTCCATGCAGCCCCCGGGCGTGCACGGCACGACCGTCGCGGCGCCCGCGAGCAGCCGCCCGAGGTTGACGGGATGCAGGCCATCGACGTCCTTCGCGGGATCGATCGCGGCGATCGCCTCGTCCTCGTCGAGCCCGGCCGGCAGCGGAAGCTGCAGCAGGATGCCGTTGATGCGGCGGTCGGCGCTGAGCCGGCCGAGCAGCGCGAGCAGCGCCCTGCGGTCGAGCCCCTCGGGATGCAGGTGGTCTTGCACCGCGATCCCGACATTGTCGGCGGCCTTCTTCTTGTTCGCGACGTAGATCTTCGACGGCGCGAAGTCGCCGACGAGCACAACCGCCAGCCTCGGCGCCACCCCCGCCGTGCCGCGAAAGCGCGCCACGCCGGCGCGAACTTCGTCCAGCACCTTCTGGGCGACGACCTTGCCGTCGAGGATCAAACCGGGACGCGGAGTCGGCGGATTGACGTCGCGCGGCCGGTTTCGGGCTCGACCACGATCACCACGCCCTGGAGGGCGGCGGGACCCTTGGCCGTCTCGAAGCGGATCGGCATCTGGTTGAGGAAGCGCTGGATGATCTGGTCGCGGTCGACGCCGATCACCCCGTCGGTCGGCCCGGTCAGGCCGAGGTCGGTGATGTAGGCCGTCCCGCCCGGCAGCACGCGCTCGTCGGCGGTCTGCACGTGGCGGTGGGTGCCGACGACCGCGCTCACGCGCCCGTCGAGATACCACCCCATGGCGAGCGACTCGGACGTCGCCTCGCAGTGCATGTCGACGAGAACGATCGGCGTCTCCTTGCGCAGCTCCGGAACGATCTCGTCGGCCTTCCGGAACGGGCAATCGATCGGCAGCATGAAGACGCGGCCCATGAGGTTCACCACCGCGATCTTGTGCGGGCCGATCTTCACGGTGACGTGGCCGACGCCCGGCGTCCCCGCGGGGAAGTTGGCCGGTCGCAGGAGGAGGTTTTCCTTCGTGATGTACTCGACGATCTCGCGCTTGTCCCAGATGTGATTGCCCGAGGTCATGACGTCGGCGCCCGCCTCGAGCACCTGCCGCGCGATCGGCGCGGTCACGCCGAAGCCGCCGGCGGCGTTCTCGACGTTGACCACGCAGAAGTCGATGGCGTGCTCCTGGCGGAGCCGCGGGACGAGCTTGGTGATCGCCTGCCGGCCCGGCTCGCCGTAGACGTCGCCGACCATCAGGATGTTCATGAACCGCTACTTCGCCACTTCGACGGCGCGCGTCTCGCGGATGACGACCACCTTGATGTGGCCGGGATACTGCATCTCGGCTTCGATGCGCTTGCTGATGTCCTTGGCGAGCTGGTGCGCGTCGAGGTCGGAGACGATGTCGGCCTTGGTCATGACGCGCAGCTCGCGCCCGGCCTGGATCGCGTAGCACATCTCGACGCCCTTGTAGGACAGCGCGATCTCCTCGAGCTTGGCGAGCCGCTTGATGTACGACTCGAGCACGTCGCGGCGCGCGCCGGGCCGCGCCGCCGAGATGCCGTCGGCCGCCTCGACTAGCACGGCCTCGATCGTCTCGGGCTCGACGTTCTCGTGGCCGCAGAGCGCCGCGTTGATGACCTTGGCCGACTCGTTGTACTTCGTGAGCACCTGCAGCGAGAGCTCGGGGTGGCTGCCCTCCTGCTCGTGCGTGAGGGCCTTGCCGATGTCGTGCAGGAGCCCCATCCGCTTGGCCAGCTTGACGTCAGCCTTCACCTCGGCGGCCATCATGCCGGCGAGCCAGGCGACTTCCTTGGAATGCTGCAGGCAGTTCTGCCCGTACGAGGTCCTGAACTTCATCCGCCCGACGAGCTTCACGAGCTCGGCATGCAGCCCGTGCACGCCGACCTCGAAGCACGCCTTCTCGCCCTCTTCCTTCAGGTGCTGGTCCATCTCCTTCTTGATCTTCTCGACGACTTCCTCGATGCGCGCCGGATGGATGCGGCCGTCGGCGATCAGCACCTGGAGCGCGCGCCGCGCGATCTCGCGGCGGTAGGGATCGTAGGCGGAGATGAGCACCGCCTCGGGCGTGTCGTCCACGATGAGGTCGACGCCGGTGTGCAGCTCGAGCGCCCGGATGTTGCGCCCCTCGCGGCCGATGATGCGGCCCTTCATGTCGTCGGACGGCAGATCGACGACCGAGACGGCCGTTTCCACCGTGTAGTCCGGGGCCAGCCGCTGGATGGTCGTCGCGAGGATTTCCTTGGCCTTCATCTGCGCCGTCTCGCGCGCCTCTTCCTCGAGGCGCATCGCCATCAGCTGCGCCTCGCGACGCGACTCGACTTCCATCTGCGCCAGGAGCTGCCGCTTCGCCTCTTCGGCGGTGAGGCTGGCGATGGATTCGAGCTTGCGCCGCTGCTCGTCGAGCGCGACGGCGAGCCGGCCCTCTTTGT
>QHSM01000726.1 GCA_003221595.1 Candidatus Rokuibacteriota bacterium
CGCGCCGCAGTTGATGCCGGCCGGGGTGCTCGTCACGGTGCCGGTGCCGGCGCCGGTCTTGTTCACGGTGAGGACGAAGGTCGGCACGGTGAAGTTGGCGGTCACCGTCTTGGCCGCGTTCATCGTCACCACGCAGGAGCCGGTGCCCGTGCAGGCGCCGCTCCAGCCGGTGAAGGTGGAGCCGGTCGCGGCCGCCGCGGTCAGGGTGACCTGGGTGTTGAAGCTGAACGAGGTCGAGCAGGTCGCGCCGCAGTTGATGCCGGTCGGCGCGCTGGTCACGGTGCCGGTGCCCGTGCCGGACTTGTTCACGGTGAGGGCGAACGACTGGACGACGAAGCCAGCGGTGACCGTCGTGTCGGCGCTCATCGTAACGACGCAGGTGCCGGTGCCGGTGCAGCCGCCGCCGGTCCAGCCGGTGAACGTAGAGCCGGCTGCGGGCGTGGCGGTCAGGGTGACCTGGGCGGCGATCACGTACGAGGCCGAGCAGGTCGCGCCGCAGTTGATGCCGGCGGGGCTGCTCGTGACGGTGCCGCTACCCGCGCCCGACTTGGAGACCGTGAGCGTCGGACCGATCGGGATGCCGGTACCCGTCGCCAGCCGCGAGATCGAGTCGCCGTCCGCCGTGAAGTTGACGTTCACGCTGGCGAGCGTCGTGTTTGTCGGGGTGAAGCGAACGACCACGTTCGCGACCCCGCCGTTGTTCAGGGCGAAAGGGCTACCGGACCGGATCGTGAACGGAGCGGGGACCGACGCCGTGCCGTTGACCCCGTCTCGGTTGGCCGTGACCTGGAAGGTTTGCTCGGCGAAGCTTCCGATGTTGACGTTGCCGAAGGCCACGGTGGTGGTCGGGGTGACGGTGATATCGGGCGCCGCGGGGTTGGCGGAGGTGACCACGGCCGAGCACGCGCTGGGGTTACCGCCCGTGTCCACGGCGACGACCGAGACGTTGTAGATAGTGTTGTTGGTCAGTCCCGTGAGCCGCGTGCTGACCGTCTGGCCGGCCGGCGGTTGCGAGCTGGGAGAAGGGACCGACACGAAGGTTCCGCTCGGACACGGTGTGCTCGAGGCTCCGGCTGCGAAGTAGACCCGATAGGACGCGAGGTCGGTGAGCGGGCTCCCGTCGGAGTTGGTGGTGGGAGCGGTCCAGGACGCGTCCAGCACTCCAGCAGGCGCTGGAGTAGTCGCGAAGAGAATTCCAGCCAGGGCCAGCCCGAGAGCCAGGAGCCATCGCCGGTCGAACATGAACGTGATCTCCCCTCGAGGAAGACCGCCATGTCCCGGCGGGCGATCACTACCCCTCTTTCGGTAGCCCGGCTATCAGACCCGTCTGTCTGACCCGTGGCTTTGCGTCCCCGTCTCACGACGGGTTTGCCCTTTCGAGAAGGAGTCTTCCCTGTGCGAAGAATTTTGTGCACGGAAAGTGCCAAGCGTGGATGGATTCGAGCCAGAGCGCGTAACTATGTGTGATCGTGGACGCTCGAGCCGTCGTGTCGAATATGAGAGCGCGACGACCGCGCGGAGACCAAGTGTCACGGGATCGTCGCCCCGGGACAATACGTCCTCGTATCTGACACCTCATTTTTGGGAATGCTTCAGTTTCATCACTTTGCGCGCGCGCGCCTCGAGATTCGAGAACAACTCAGCGATTCGAGAAGAGGTGGCTCCCGCCGTGACCTCCGAGGTCGTGCACGCTTGCTGACGGCAGCGCCGCGATCAGACCGCGATCGAACGGACGATGCGCCACGAGGAAGACACGCCGCGGGCCCTCCCAGAGCTTTTGCATCTCGCGCTCCGCCGTACGAGAGTGATCCCTCGAGGACGAGCACGTCGGCCGGCGCCGCCTGAGCGTTGATGGCCTGCGCCACCTCTTTCACCGAATGATGGGGCTCGACGACGTCGAGGAGCCTGAAGATCAGCAGCGTGATCGTGCCGGCGACGCCGACCAGCGAGGCGAACGCGGTCGGCCGCCAGCCACGAGCCCAGCAGACGGTCGCCAGCCCCCAGCCCACGAGCAGGACCCACCCCAGGCCCTGCAGCAGGACGCCGAACTCCCGGGGCTCGAACGGGAGGGGAACCTTCTGGTCGCGCAGGATGCGGTAGTACGCGTTCAGCTCGGCCAGCCCGTCCAGCACCTGCCCGGCGGTCGGCCCGGCGCCGATCCACAGGGCGGCGAGACCGACCGCGGCGCATCCGATGAGTCCGAGGGCGAGCCAGCGACCGATGTCTCGCCCACCGGCCCACGCGGCGCCGACGAGCACCGCGAGCGCCGGGAACGCCGGGAGCGCGTAGTACTCGTGCTTGAAGCGCGAGAGCGCGAACACGCCCACCACGAGGACCAGCCAGAGCACGATGACCGGACGCCAGTGCGCGGGCGGCGTGCGGCCCGGCTCCGGCCGCGCCAGGCTGAAGACACCCCAGGGGAACGCCCAGACGAAGCTTGCCGCCAGGAAGCCGAGCGTCGAGAGCGGCACGTCGGCCTCGACGTAGCGCCGGGCATTGAAGAAGCGAAGGAGATGCGCGTCCAGCACGTACACTCCGAACAGCGTCGGGGAGCGCCAGGCGACCAGCGCGTGCCACGGCCCGGCCACCACCAGGACGAGCGCCGCGCCGCGCGCCAGGTTGAGGTCTCGCCAGGAGAGCCGGCGCACCAGGGCCAGCCCCACGCCGACGATGAGGAGCGGGAACAGGCCGATGAACCCCTTCGCGAGCAGGCTGAGGGCGATGCCGAGGTAGAACAGCAGGAACCGCCGGCCGCCCCGGTCGGGGCGCTCGGCGTCACGCAAGAAGCCGTAGATCGCCAGGGTGAGGCAGAACACGAAGAGCTGGTCGGCCGACGCCTTGCGGACGTAGAGGGCGTTGCCGACCACCGTCGCCATGACGATTCCGGCCAGGAGGCCGGCGCCTTCCCCGTAGAGTCGTCGCCCGATGCGCCAGGTGAGGAGCACCGTGCCGAGCACCGCCAGCGCCGACCAGAGGCGCGTCGTCCACTCGGAAGGGCCCAGGAGCCGGAAGGTCAGCGCCGTCAGCCAGAAGTAGAGGGGAGGCTTCTCGAGGTAGGGCAGCCCGTTCGCGTGGGGCATCACCCAATCGCCGTCTCTCGCCATCTCGAGCGCGATCGTCGCGTAGAGCCCCTCGTCGGGGTCGAGGAAGGGCATGCCGAGCTTCACGAAGAGGAACGGTGCGCTGAGGACGAGGAGCAGAGCGAGGGCCGGCAGGCGGCTAGGGCTACGCACGTGGCGCCAGTGTAACCGAGGGCAGCAGAACGAGTGCTCGGAGCGGCGCTCCTCGCTACGCTATGCTGTACGCTCGATGCTTGGTGTGGGCCGACGTTTGCGCTCAGCCGCGGGCTCGTCGCTCACGCCGGCGCTCCTGCTCGTCGTCGCGCTCGGCCTACCCGTCGGCGCCCACGCGGGCGACCGCACGAACCTGCCGCTCAAGAACTGGGGCGGCTTCTCGCTCTACCAGGACGCGGTCTACGACGACCTCGAGCGGCTGGTGACCGCGGGGCTGGCCGACCGCACGCTCCTGAACACCAAGCCGATCAGCCGTGTGGAAGCAGCGCGGATCGTCGCCCGGGCCATCGAGCGCATCCGCCGGGACGACTCCGGCGGCCTCAACACGCGACGCGACCTGGAGCCGGTGCTCGATCGCCTGATCGAGGAGTTCAGGCCGGAGCTGGCCGGGCTCGGCGTAAAGGTGCCCGACGCGGTGGCGGCGCCGGGCACCTTCTCGTTCACCCCCGTCGACCGCGCCCTGGCCTTCGCCGGCTACGCGAGCCGTCAGCTCTCGCTGGTCGACGAGCAGGGCGGCACGTTCCAGCGCGGGTTCAACGGGGGCCTGACCTTCGAAAGCCGCCTGCAGATCGGGGACTTTCTCACGTTCTACGTGCAGCCCGAGTTTCTCGGGAACCTGGATTACCAGGCCCTGCGGCTCGCCACCGGCTATGTGAAGCTCACGCTCTTCAACGCGGAGCTGCTCGTCGGCCGCGACAGCATCGCCTGGGGCCCCGGCTATCGCAACGCCCTCCTGTTCTCCAACAACCCCCAGGCGTTCGACCAGGTCAAGCTCGGCAGCGCCGAGCC
>QHSM01000278.1 GCA_003221595.1 Candidatus Rokuibacteriota bacterium
GCGGATCGAAGTGGGGCAGGGCACCTTCGTCGACGCCCGCGCCCTCCCGATCGCGCTGATCACCCTGGTCGAAGGCGGTGGCGCGGGACTGGTCGCGGCGCTCGTCGCCTCCGCGTATCGGGCTTCGCTCGGCGGCGGGGGCGCGCCGGCCGGCGTCGTCGGGCTCTTGGCCACCGCCGGCGCGGCCACCCTGGCGCTGGCGTGGGCACGGCGGTCGGGCGGCGTGCGCTCGCGACACGGGTTCGTCCTGGGCGCCGCCGTCTACGTCCTCACGTTCGCCTCGTTCCTCGTGCTGGGCGCCCGGGGCTTCGAGCTGTTCCGGCGCGACTGGCTGCCGCTCTTGATCGTCAGCGTGATCGGCATCGGCGGCTTCACGAGGCTCTTCGTCGACGTGGTCAGCGCGCAGGCCGCCGAGGCGGCCCGGCGTGACGCGGCCGAGCTCCGCGCGGTGACGCTGCTGGCCCGCGCGGCCGCGCACGAGATCAACAACGCCCTCATGGTCGTGGCCGGCGGGCTCGCGATCCTCGCGCGCCGGCTTCCGGCCGAAAGTGAGGACGCTCAGTGGGCGGAGCGGGCGCGCGACGGCGTCAACAAGGTCAAGGACATCGTCATGCGCATGAACATGATCACGCAGATCGAAGAAGTGCCCGGCCGAGGACTGCTGGCGCCGATGCTCGACATCCGGCGATCCAGCGGGGCGGAGTAGCTCCGCTTCACGTAAGGCCGAGGACGTGGAAGCCTTCGCGCTCGGCGGCGGCGGCCTGGCGGCGGTCGAAGGTGACGAACTCGAGCGTGCTGGGCTCGTGCTCGGCGGCGACGAGGGCGGCGCCGATGTGGAGCGCGTCGGAGGCGCGAAGCGCGTGCGTGCCCACGATGCGCTCGGCGTGACGCCGCACGATATCGGCCGCGGTGACCTCGGACCAGCGCTCCCACGCTTCGAGGAAATGCCGCCGCACGAGGCCTAGCTGGCGAGCGGTGGTGGGCCCGTCGTGGCTCCGGCGCGCCAGCGCGGCCAGCAGCTCGAGTCGGGCCAACGTCCAGACCACCACCTCTGGATCTTCACGAAGCCACCGCACCGCGGCGCCCGACTCGCGCTCGGCGATGAACAGCGGCAAGAGAGCCGACGTCTCCCAGAACCTCACCAGCCGCGCTCCCGCTCTTCCAACAGTCCACGGAGAACACCACCCGGAAGCCGCGCGGGCTTGCGCGTCCGAAGGCCGGTGACGCGGCCGCCGGTGCCGCGACGGATGAGCCCCTGGCGCTCGAGCCGCGCGAGCCGATCCGACGCCCCGCGCGCGCCCTCGTGCGGGAGCGGCACGAGCCGGGCGACCGGACGGTCACGGTCCAGGACGGTCACCGAGCCACCCCGGCGCACGTGATCCAGGTAGCGCGACAGGTTGTTCTTCAAGTTAGCTATCTTGGCCTGTCTCACATGGCTATGTTAGCCATATTGACCGCTCACGACCAAATCCTACCGAGCGGGGCGCCGGACGAAGCGATCGGGCAGGAAGTCCTTCATGGCGAGGCTCGGCTGGCCGCCGGTGATCCACTCCGTCATCAGCCGCGCCGTGATGGGCGCCAGCAGAATCCCGTTGCGGAAATGTCCGGTGGCGACGAAGAGCCCGTCGACACCGGGCCACGGGCCGAGCACCGGCAGGCTGTCCGGCGCCCACGGCCTGAATCCGCACCACGTCCGGGCGATCGGCAGCTCGCGCAGCGACGGCACGAGCTCGATGGCGGCCCGGAGGAGCCCGGCGATCCCCTCGGCGGTGACAGCGCGCTGAAACCCGGCGCGCTCGACCGTCGCGCCGACGACCAGCTCGCCCGACGGCCGCGGGGCCATGTAGGCCTCGCCGTGGACGCAATACGTGAGGATGGGAGGCACGTGCGCGAGGGCGATCATCTGGCCGCGGCGCGGCTCGATGCGCAGGCCCGCGCCGATGGGCGCCATCAGCTCCGCGCTCCACGCGCCCGCGGCCAGGAGCACCGCGTCGCCGTCGACCCGCTCGCCATCCGTCACCAGGGCCCGCACCCGGCTCCCCTCGACCACCAGGCGGGACACGTTGCAGCCGGTGTTGAGCTCGGCGCCGGCCGAAACCGCCGCCTGAGCGTACGCGAGCACGAGGCGCTGGTTGTTGAGCCAGTGGTCGCCCTTGACGAAGATCGCGTGACGGATCTTGGGCGACAGGGCGGGCTCGAGCGCCTGGACGTCGGCGCCCTCCAGCACCTCGACGCCGAACTCCTTGTTGAGGGCCCACGCATCGGCATCGCGCCGCGTCTGGGTCGCGGACATCGGGTAGATCGTTCCGCGGGTGACGTACTCGACGTCGATGCCGGTCCGGCGCTGGAGCTCGGCGACCACGCCGGGATAGAGCCGCCAGCTGGCAAGGGCCAGCCGCGCGAAATTCGTGTCGGTCGACTCACCCAGCGGCGCCAGCAGGCCGGCGGCCGCGCTGGAAGCCTCGGCGCCCGCGGTGGCCCGCTCGAACACGGCGACCTGGCATCCGGCCTTCGCCAGCTCGTAGGCCGTGGCGCAGCCGATGATCCCGCCGCCGACGACGAGGACCTTCACGCGCCGCGGTCCAGCGCGTCGAGAAAGCGGCGGGTCGCGTCGCCGGGAGATTCGGCGCCGATGATGGAGGAGATGACGGCGACCCCCCGGGCGCCGGCGCCCAGCGCCTCGCGCACCCGGTCCGGCGTGATGCCGCCGATCGCGATCACCGGCAGGCGCACCTGGCGCGCGACCCGCTCCAGGCGCTCGAGTCCCTGCGGCGGACCGTACGGTCGCTTGGACGGCGTGTCGTAGACCGGGCCGAAGATCACCCAGTCGGCGCCCTTCAGCTCGGCCTCGACCGCCTCTTCGAGCGAATGCACGGACACGCCGATCCGCAGCCGCTTGTCGGCGATCGCGCGAATGTCCTCGATGGGCAGCGACGTCCCGGTGCGCTGCACGGCGTCGGCGCCGACGGCCAGCGCCACGTCGACCCGGTCGTTGACGATCAGGAGGGCCCCGCGATCGAGCGTGAGGGCGCGCAGCCGGCGGCAGACGAAGGCCAGGTCGGCGGCGCCGAGGTCTTTTTCACGCACCTGCACGGCCGGCAGGCCCGCCGCCAGGCAGTCGCCGACCACCGCGGTGAGATCGCGGCCGCGCGTCTGGGTGCGGTCAGTGACGAGGCAGAGCCTCAGCTCGTCCAATCGGGCACGCCCTCGAGCGGCGAGGACGCGGTCGCGTAGAGCTTCTTGCCGATCCGGCCGGAGCGGAACGCGAAGCGGCCGGCCTCGACGCCGAGCCGCATGGCGCGCGCCATGCCGACGGGATCCTGCGCTCCCGAGATCGCCGTGTTCATCAGCACGCCCTCGCAGCCGAGCTCCATCGCGATGGCGGCATCCGAGGCGGTGCCCACGCCGGCGTCCACGATGACGGGAACGCTGACCGTCTCCAGGATGATCTTGATGTTGTACGGGTTGCGGATCCCGAGACCCGAGCCGATCGGCGCACCCAGCGGCATCACCACGGCCGCGCCGGCGTCCTCGAGCTTCTTCGCCATCACCGGGTCGTCGTTGGTGTACGGCATCACCGTGAACCCCTCGCGCGCGAGCGTCTTCGTGGCTTCGAGGAGCCCCAGCGCGTCGGGAAAGAGCGTGCGCGGATCGCCGATGACCTCGAGCTTGACCATCTCGCCGAGCCCGGCCTCGCGCGCGAGATAGCACGTGCGGATCGCCTCGTCCGCCGTGTAGCAGCCCGCCGTGTTGGGCAAGAGCGTGTACCGCGTGGTGTCGAGGTGGTCGAGGAGCGATTCGCCCGATGGCAGGCTGACCCGGCGCAGCGCCACCGTGATGATCTGAGCGCCGGAGGCCTCGTGCGCCTGCTTCATGACCTCCATGGACGAGTACTTGCCGGTGCCCACGATGAGACGCGACGAGAACTCCTTGCCCCCGATGACCAGATTCGTGTCGCTCATGGCTCTAGCCCCCGTGCCCTATCCCCCGCCCATCGGTCTGACGATCTCCACCCGGTCGCCTTCGCGCAGCATCGTCGCCTCGTAGGCGCTCTTGGGCGTCACCTCGCGGTTCACCGCGACGGCGGTGTACTGGCGCTTGACGCCGAGATGCGTCAGGAGGCCCTCCACGCTCAGGCCGTCGGTGACCTCCAGGTCCTTACCGTTGACGACGATCTTCATAAGCAAAACGGCCGCGCCCCTTCACGGGTGCGGCCGCTGGTCCTCTGTCCGCCGTGTTCCCTTCGCTGGAATTATCCAGATCAGGTTCGAGGGGTCCCGGGCCGCACCCGGTTCTCAGGATTCCTCCCCCCACGACGTCAGGCCGGAGTATACCACCGCGCCGGAGATACCGCTGGCGCGGCCTCAGACGCGGGTGAGCTGGCGGCCGGTCGTGGCCATCAGCCGCGGCAGCGCGCCGTCGACCCAGCTGGCGCCGGGCGGCAGCACCACCGACGCCGAGCGAACGTGGAACGACCGGGGATCGCCTCCGGGCGCGGCCGCGCCGTGATCGCGGAGCGCTCTGGCGGCGGTCATCAAGCGCCGGCGGACGTGGATGATGGCGGTGTCGCTGGCGCCCAGGTGCTCGAGCGCCCGGTCGACGACGTCCCCCTGGCTCTCCTGGATCGCCTGGTCCTGGACGCCGAAGCCCGGGATCCCGCAGAACATGCGCGTGCGGTGCGCCTCCCAGTCCATCTCGTAGTCGTTGTCGCGGTTCGCCGCCGTCCGGATGTCGCCGTAGGGCTCCGACGTCGCCGGCAGGTAATCGCAGACATGGGCGCCCTTGCCGGCGACGTTCAGGTCGATCTCCTCCCGCGTGAGCGGGCGGTCGGGATGCCAGGTGACCATCCAGTTGATGACGTTGGTGTCGTCCATCGGGACCCAGATGTGCGACTGCGTGATCTTCTCGTCGAGGTCGGTGGGCGGCATCGTGTAGAAGGGCATCAGGAACTGGGTGACCCGCCAGAGATGCTGCCCGTCCGCGCGCGTGCGCCGCGCGCCGATCAGCACGCCGTAGTCGGTGTCCACCACCTCGAACCGCGGCGCGCGGTCGCTCGTCTGCACCGCGACGCCGATGCCGAAGCTCGCGCGGTCCAGCTCGCGATTCACCTCGGCATCGTCAGCATTGATCGGGGCGTGCAGGAACGAGATGTGGCTCGAGTCGATGCCGCCTTCCATGGCCTGGAACCAGTTGCACTCCTGCACGCGCTTGGACGCGAAGCTGTTGGCCTCCGGCAGGACCGTCCATTCCAGGTGGGGCAGCGGGGGCGGCGGGCTCGCGGGGCCCATGTACGCCCAGACCATTCCGCCGCGCTCCTCGCACGGATAGCCGACGTGCCGGATCTTCGCGGCGAAGCCGGACTCCGGCGGCTCGTTGGGCATCTCCAGGCACCGCCCGTCCATCCCGAACTTCCAGCCGTGATAGACGCAGCGCATCCCGGCTTCCTCGACGCGGCCGAAGTAGAGCGACGCGAGCCGGTGCGGGCAGAACTCGCCCACGAGCCCGGACCGGCCGTTCTTCGCGCGAAACGCGATGAGGCGCTCGCCCAGCAGCTTCACCCGCTTGACCCGTCCGCCCGCCGCCACCTCGCTCGACAGGACGACCGGGATCCAGTACTGCCGAAGAAGCGCGCCCATCGGCGTGCCCGGCCCGGTCCGCGTCAGGAGCTCGTTCTCTTCACGGTTCAGCATCGCCCGCTCACCTCTCGCGTCGGCCGGCCCAGCCGGGGCGCCGGTACACCGACAGGTAGTGGAACATCATGACGCCTCCGTGATGGCCCGCACGGCTCCGGGATTCTCGAGCGAGGAGAGGTCGCCCGCGGCCTTGCCGAGATAGGTGGCCCGGATCACGCGCCGCATGATCTTGGCGCTCCGGGTCTTCGGCAGGTCGCGCGTGAACAGCACGCGCTCCGGCTTGAGCGCTCGGCCCATCTGCCGCGCGACCAGATCGGAGAGCTGCGACCGTAGCGGCTCGGAGGGCTGATGACTCGGCCGCAGGACGACGAAGCAGACGATGGCCTCCCCCTTCACCTCGTGCGGCACGCCCACGACGCCCGCTTCGGCGACGGCCTCGTGCGAGACCAGCACCGACTCGACCTCCGCCGGGCCCAGGCGCTTGCCGGCGATCTTCAGCGTGTCGTCCGAGCGTCCCTGGATGAACCAGAAGCCGTCCGCGTCCACGTACGCCCAGTCCCCGTGCACCCAGACGTCGGGCCAGCGCGACCAGTACGTTTCCTCGTAGCGCTGCGGATCCTTCCAGAAGCCCTGCGTCATGCCGGGCCACGGCGCGGTGACGACCAGCTCGCCCACCTGTCCGCGCACGGGCCGGCCGTCGTCGCCGAAGCAATCGGCCGCCATGCCGGGAATGGGCCCCGTGAACGAGCAGGGCTTGATCGGCGCGATCGGGAACGAGCTGAGGATGCCGCCGGAGATCTCGGTGCCGCCGGTGTAGTTGATGATCGGCACGCGAGCCTTGCCCGCGTTCTCGAAGAGCCAGCGATAGGGCTCGGGGTTCCAGGGCTCGCCCGTCGAGCCGAGGATGCGCAGCGAGCCGAGCTCGTGGGCGTGCACGTGCTCGGCACCGTGCGGCATGAGCGCGCGCACCGCCGTCGGCGAGAGCCCCATGACCGTGATCCCGTGGCGCTCGACCAGCTCCCAGAGACGATTGGGGCTGGGATAGTCCGGGACGCCCTCGAAGAGGACGGCGGTCCCGCCGTGGAAGAGCCCCGCGGTGATCAGCATCGGCCCCATCAGCCAGCCCAGGTCGGTCAGCCAGAACAGGCGGTCGCCCGGTCCCACGTCCATCAGGTAGCCGAAGTCGTGGGCGCACTTGAGGAGAAACCCGCCCTGCGTGAGCACCGCGCCCTTCGGCCGGCCCGTCGTCCCCGACGTGTAGATGATGAGGCACGGACGATCGAACTCGACCGGCAGCGCGGGGCACTCGGCCGACTCCTTGCCGATCAGCTCGTGCCACCAGTGATCGCGCCCCGCATTCCACGGGATCTCGCGGCCGAGCCGCTTGTAGACGATCACGTGCTCGACCGAGGGCGACGCGGCCGCCGCCTCGTCGGCGGTCTCCTTCATCTTCACGATCTGCCCGCGGCGATAGAAGCCGTCGGCCGTCACCAGCACCCGGGCTTCACAATCCTGGAGCCGCGAGGCGACGGCCTGGGCGCCGTAGCCCGAGAAGCACGGGGTGTAGATGGCTCCGATTCGCACGACCGCAAGCGTGGCGATGGCCGCCTCGGGCGACATCGGGAGGAACACCCCCACGCGGTCGCCCTCTCGCACGCCCAGACGCTTGAGCGCGTTGGCGAGCTGGTTCACCTCGCGCGCCAGCTCGCGGTACGTCAGGCTCCGGCTGCGGCCGTCGTCGCCCTCCCAGATGATCGCCGGCTGCTCTCCCCGCCCGGCGTCGAGATGGCGGTCGACACAGTTGTCGGCGAAGCTCATCAGGCCGCCCTCGAACCAGCGCGGCCACTGAAGGCCACGGGAGACGTCGCGCACGCGCGTGTACGGACGCGTGAATCGAAGGCCGAGATCGCGCACGACCGCGTCCCAGTACCAATCGGGGTCCGCGACGCTCCGGCGCTGCAGCTCGGCCAGCGTGCCGATGCCGAGGGATTTCATGAAGCGCGCGATACGGGAGCCCTCGGCGTATTCGCGCGTGGGCCGCCAGACGATCTCGCTCGTGGGGGTCTCGGTCATGAACAACCTCCCGCCACGGCAGTGTACTCGGTGGCGGGCTACCGGGCCAACGGCGGTATCGTCGGACGGACCGGTCAGGCTGGGTTCAGGGCTGCGGAAGCTTGACCGGGCGCGGAATGACCCAGGCCATGTAGTCCACGACGCCGCTTACAACGCTCGCTCGTCAACGAGCAACAGCCGACGGTCTGTTAGAATCCGCGCCATGGCACAAGGACAGGCCGGCTTCGACGTCCCGGACAGCTGGGGACTGACGGGAAAAGTCGCGATCGTGACGGGCGGAGGCGCGGCCGGCGACGGCATCGGGAACGGCCGGGCCTCCGCGATTCTGCTCGCCCGGGCCGGCACGCGGGTTGTTGTGGTCGACCGCGACCTCGCGCTGGCGAAGCGAACGGTCGAGCTGATCGAGGCGGGCGACGGCGGCGGCGAAGCGCTCGCCTTCCAGGCCGACGTGACACGCGGCTCAGACTGCGCGGCCATGGTGGAAGCGGCGCTCGATCGCTTCGGCCGTCTCGACTTTCTCGACAACAACGTCGGCATCGGCAGCCGCGGGTCCGTCGTCGACGAGAGCGAGGAGAGCTGGCGCCGACTGATGACGGTCAACGTCGACACGATGTTTCTCGCCGCCAAGCACGCCATTCCGGCCATGCGCCGGGTGGGCGGTGGGGCCATCGTCAACGTGTCGTCGATCTCCGCGCTGCGGCCGCGCGGTCTCACCGCCTACTCCGTCTCCAAGGGCGCGGTCATCGCGCTGACCCGGGCGATGGCGGTCGACCACGGACCCGAGGGCATCCGCGTCAACTGCGTCGCGCCGGGTCCCGTCTACACGCCGATGGTCTATCAGCGGGGCATGAGCCCGGCGTCCCGCGACCAGCGGCGCAAGGCCTCCGCGCTCGGGATCGAAGGGACCGGATGGGACATCGGGCACGCCGTGCGGTTCCTGCTCTCGGACTTCGCGCGCTACATCACGGGCCACACGCTCGTGGTGGACGGCGGCACGACACTGACGGCGCCGGCGCGCGACGCCGGCGGCTCCGGGGGCTAGCCGCCGCTCGAAGCGGGAGATGCCCTCCGTCTTCTCGCACGCCATCGCGGCCGTCGCGGTCGGCGGCGTGGCGGTCGCCGGGCCGTCGCGCCTGACCATCTGGGCGCTCGGCGCCCTCTGCTCGGTCGTCCCCGATATGGACGTCATCTCGTTCTACTTCGGCCTTCCGTACGACCACGTGCTCGGGCATCGCGGCCTCTCCCACTCGCTCCTCTTCGCGGCGGGACTCGCGTCGGTCGTGGCCGTGCCCGTGCACCGGACGTGGACGGCGATCCCGTTCCCGAAGCTCTGGGCCTTCTTCTTTCTGGCCACCGCGTCGCACGGGCTGCTCGACGCCATGACGAACGGCGGCCTCGGGGTGGCGTTCTTCGCGCCGTTCTCGGACGCCCGCTACTTCCTCCCCTGGCGGCCGATCGTCGTCTCGCCGATCTCGATCCGAGCATTCGTCGGCCCGCGCGGCCTTCAGGTGATGTGGAGCGAGATCGGCTGGATCTGGGCGCCGTCGGCGGTAGTCTTTCTGATCGGGGTTACTTCGCGAAGACCGGGTCGGTCCTGATCCTTCGCTCCTCTGCCTCAGGCATCCTCGAGCTGGCGGGCGAGCGCCGCGCGGTCGGTGACCGGCAGCTCGCAGGCGTAGTTCCGGCAGACGTACGCCGTCGGCTTCCCGCCCACCGCTTCTCGGCCCTCGAGAAGCGGAATCCCGGCGGCGGCGACGGCATCGCCTGCCACCATGCCGGTCACGACGCGGTTGGGAAGGTAGCGTCCGAAGACCTCGGTCGCCAGCACGCCGAGCCCGTCGCCGGCGGCGGGGGCGACGAGCGCGATCTCGGTCACCGGTCCGAGGTGGAAGTCGAGCGCGCAGAGGAACCGGCCGAAGCCGCTCGAGTGCTTGGCCATCAGGTCGCCCATCGGCCGGAGCGCCTTCAGCGCCGTCGCTTCGTACTGCGACTCGCCCGTCAGCACCGCCAGCCGGAAGAGCGTCTCGATGGCGACCGAGGCGCCGCAGGGCACCGCGTTGTCGAAGAGGTTGCGCGGCCGGACGATGAGCGGCTCTCCGTCGCTACCCGTGTCGTAGAAGCCCTCGAGTCGCTCGTCCCAGAAAAGCCTGACCATGTCCG
>QHSM01000727.1 GCA_003221595.1 Candidatus Rokuibacteriota bacterium
CCCCGGTTACGACCTAGGTGTCCTATGGGGTGCAAGCGGAGCGGCGGCGCTCCCTCCGATCAGTCGATCTCGTCCGGCCGGCCGCCCGGGCGTGCGGAGACCGGCTTCTTGGCGGCGTCACCCCCGTGCCCGTTGCCGTTGCCGAAGGTGAGCGGCGGCTTGACCTCGAACTGGCGCTCGAGGCGGCTGCGCCGCTCCTTCCAGCCCTCCTGGTACTCGAGCTCTTCCTCGTGCAGGGTCGCCGGCTGCTTGACGCCGTGCGCGTGGCGGAACTGGATGGCCAGCTGCGAGGCGGTGCGCCGCACCTCGTCCCACGGCGTGCCGAGCGCGAACTGATCGGAGATCGCGCCGATCCGACCGGTGTGGATGTTGCAGGACAGCGTGATGGCCGACAGGATCGGTCCCGACCAGTACGACGTCTGCGAGTTGATCGGCATCGGCAGGATGTGCAGGTTGTGGCTGCCGCGGCAGTCGCCGGCCACCATGGGCGCGGTGGCCCACGGCGAGGTGATCTCCCCGGGCGCCGGCCAGTCGCCCTGGGCGAAGGCCATGAGCACCGGGTCGTCCTTGCCGCCGTAGGTGAAGCCCTTCTTGGTCTTGATGTTGTGCAGCCGCTCCGCCGAGCAGATGTAGCCGAGCTGATCCTTCTCGCCCTTCTCGTTCCGGCTCCAGATGCGGGCGATGACGAAGCGCGAGGCGCGCGTCAGCCCTTCGATGTCGTAGAGGTCCTCGGGCGCGCGCAGCGTGATGACCTTCTCCTGCAGGCCCTTGGCGAGCTCTTCCATCTTGTTGTCGAGGGCCTTCTGGTCGCGCGGATGGGCACCGGCCTCCACCGCCTGAGCCTTGGTGTCGAGGTCGACGATCTCGAAGAGGTAGCCGCGCTTCATCTTGGAGGCGGCGATGATCAGACCGGTGTTGAACCGGGGCAGCATGTAGGCGCCGGTGGCGTAGTGGTTGAACGCCATCGGCTCCGTCTTGTCGGCGAAGGAGACGAGGACGGTCTGCGAGGGGTTGTCCTTACGAACCGGGAACGGCAGCACGACCGTCGCCGGGCCCGCGCCGCGCAGGTTGCCGGTGAACGCGTCGGCCACCAGGTCCTGTCCGGGGCCGTACAGGCCGAGCTCGGCGGCCTTGGTGGCGCCTTCCTGCAGCGCGTCCCACATGAGCTCGTCGACGACCGACATGTCTACCGTCTCGGTCATGATGCCGGTGACGGCGCAGTCGTCGCCGGTATGGGTCACGATGAGCGAGGTAAAGATGGGTTCCCCGCGATAGCTGTTGTTGTCGAGGACGTACTTGGCAATGATCGACTTCACCTCGTCGGCCGCGACGACGTGGCCGCCGACCCCGCCGACGTCCGCCTTGGTGGCCTTGATGAAGCGCCGGACGAGGGCCGGGTTCTTCGCGAAGATGTACGACTTGTACGAGAAGATGTTCGGCGTGTTGGTGACCGGGATCTTCTCCGAGACGGTCACCGGCAAGCCGGCGAGCTCGTCCTTCGACTGGTGGTAGTTCGACATCGCGATGGGAGCCTGGCCGTCCTGAGGGCCGTAGCGCCGCGCAGACATGCGCACCTCCTGGCGTGGGTCGGGGTGTGATTTGCGAGCTTGCCGTCGAGGATAGCGGGGTATACTGGACGCCGTCAAGCAAGAAATTTACGGAAGTGAAATTAATTTCTATACGGTGACTCGATGAAGTCCGCCTCCCTCACGTCGCGCGAGCTGCGGCAGACGGTGCACTGCCTCGAGCTCTACTATCGCCAGGGGCGGAGCCAGAAGGACATCGCGCGCGCGCTCGGCGTCTCGGCCGCGACGGTCTCGCGCCTGCTCCAGCGCGCCATGGACGAAGGGCTCGTCCGCGTCGAGCTCGATCTCCCCCGCCGCGAGCAGCTGGAGGCGGGGCTGGTGGAGCAGTTCGGTCTTCGTGACGCGGTCGTGGTCGCCGCCGGCGGCCGGGGCGACGTGAAAGAGGAGCTGGGCGCCGCCGCGGCGGCCTACTTCGAGAAGATCGCCGCCAACGGCCAGCGCGTCGGGCTCTCGTGCGGCGTCACGCTCTACCAGACGATCCGCCACCTGCGCGAGCGCCGCTTGCGCGACCTGGTCCTCTATCCCCTGTCCGGCGAGAGCACGCTCGAGCTGGTCGACCTGTTCCCGAATACGCTGGTGGGCATGATGGCGGCGAAGTACCGGCCGCACGTGCACGCCTACGCCCTGCCGGTGCAGCACCTCCTGTCGCTCCGCGAGATCGAGCGCGCGCGCCGGAGGCTCCTGCGCGATCCCGAGGTCCGCCGGATCTACGAAGCCGCGCAGGACGTCGACATCGCCCTCGTGGGAATCGGCGTCATCGGCGAGGACACGCCGGGGTTCTGCTCCCTGGCCGAGTCTTACGGTGTGAGCGTCAAGCGGCTGCGCCAGCTCGGCGTCGTTGGTGAGATCAACTATCAGCCGTTCGACCACGAAGGGCGCATCGTGGATCGCCCGGAGCTTCGCGCGCTGATGCGCCGGGTGCTCTCGGTCGGGGGCGACCGGCTCCAGG
>QHSM01000728.1 GCA_003221595.1 Candidatus Rokuibacteriota bacterium
GTGAACGTGTTACCCATGTTCCCGGTTTACGGTGTTACCTATCTTCCCGGTTGCTCAGACGCTCATTTCCGACTCACCTCCACGTCCGGGGAAGGGGACCCCGAGGCCCGTCTAGGCCCCCATCTGAATCAGTCGAACAGCGCCAGATCGATCGCGTCGCCCATCGCGCGGTAGCCGAGATCGCTCGGGTGCAGGTGGTCGCCGCAGTCGTAGATCGGCAGCATCCGCGTCGGATGGTCGGGATCGCGCAGCGCCCGGTCGAAATCGACCACCGCGTCGAAATCGTCGGTCTTGCGCAGCCAGTCGTTGACCGCCTGGCGAATCGCCTCGCGCCTCGGATTCCAGGCGCCCGGCAGGAAGGTCTCGTTCTCGAACGGGGTCAGCGTGCAGGCGATCACCCTGACCCCGTGCGGCCGGCCGCGCAGGGCGAATTGCTTCAGCCCGGCGATCATCTGCGCGGCCGTCGCCTCTTCCTCGGGCTTCGCCGGCCGGTTCCGCAGGTCGTTGGTGCCCAGCATGATGACGGTGTGGGTGACGCCGGGCTGCGCCAGCACGTCGCGGTCGAAGCGGCGCAGGCCGCTATCGCCGCGGATGTCGTACAGGATGCGGTTGCCGCCGAGCCCCTGGTTCATCACCGACATCGGCCGCCCGCCCCGGCGGGCCACCAGCCGGCGCGCGAGCTGCGAGGGCCAGCTGTGATGGCCGTCGTGGGTCGAGATGTTGGCGTCGGTCAGCGAGTCGCCGACCGCGACGACCGCGCCGGTCTCCGCCGGCGCGACCACGTCCACGCCGCAGACGAAGTACCAGTCGTCGGTGAGGCGGCCGACCGGCATGGTCTCCTCGGCCGCGAAATCGCCGGGCGGCGAGATGTAGTTGGTCTGCCGAGCGTAGCGTCCGGTGATCCCGAAGCTCACGGGCAGATCGCCGGGCAGGTGCACGCTCACGGCCAGGTCGGACAGCGGCGCGAACGTCAGGTCGACCGGATCGCTGACGATGAGCGCGCCGGCGGCGATCGTGGCGGTGGGCTCTCCGCCGAACGTGAGCCGGCGGTTGGAGCCGGGCACGACCGCCGGCCCGGTGCTGCGCACGCCGACGCGCGCCGCGCCGATCGCCAGGGGCCGGACGCCGTAGGCGTTCGAGATGCGCACGCGCAGCCGGCTGCCGCCGATGCTGACCCGCGGGGTCATCCGCAGCGTATGGTTGGCGAAGGCGGCGCCCTCGGCGGGGGCGGGAGCCGCGGTCCAGGTGCCGACCCAGTGCGTGGTGTCTCTCATGGCCTTCGACGCCTCCTCATGAGAATCGAGCCGACGTGTCGGCGAGTCTAGCAGACCAGGCTTTAAGTCGTCTCCGCTTGGGTGGATAATCGGCCAGCGGAGGTGTGACATGGCACGCGACGGCTATCTGATCCTCGACAGCGACCTTCACATGATGGAGCCGGACGATCTCTGGTCCCGCTACCTCGAGGGGGCGCATCGCGCGAACCCGCCGCGCTTCTTCGGCGGCCAGCAGCGGAAGCTCGACACGAGCGCCGCCGACAAGGGCAACGCCGACGCCATCATGGGCATGGAGGTGCAGGGGCTGGCGATTCCCGCGCACGCCAACGCCAGCGGCGCCACCGCGTCGAGCCGCGAGCTGCGGCGCCGGAGCCGCGCGCGGCATCCGCACTTCCAGGCGGCGCGCGCGGCCGCGGACTACGCGGCCGCGCTGGCGCGCGCCTACAACAACTGGGCAGCCGACTACTGTCAGAGCCAGCCGGCACGGCTGAAGTTCGCCGCGCAGGTGGCGATGCACAACATCCCGGCGGCGATCGACGAGGCGCGCCGGTGCGTCAAGGAGCTCGGCGCCGTCGCCGTCATCGGCACCCCCAATCCTGTCAACGGCCAGCACCTGCACGACGAGGCGTGCGACCCGCTGTGGAGCGCGCTCGAGGAGCTCGATGTGCCGATCGGGTTTCATCCCACCGGCAACACGTCGCTCAAGGACGACGCCGGACGGCGCTACGTCGGCCACGCGAACTTCCACCCGATCGCGCACGCCATTCGCAACCCCGTCGAGCTGATGGGAGCGATCGCCAGCATGACCACCGGCGGCATCCTCGAGCGCCATCCCCGGCTGCGCTGCGCCTTCCTCGAGGGCACCGCCGGCTGGCTCCACTGGTGGCTCTGGCGGCTCGACGACCAGTGGGAGAAGTTCGGCCCGGGCTGCGAGCACCAGCTCACGATGCTGCCGAGCGAATACTTCACGCGTCAGGGCTACATCGCGCTCGACGTGGACGAGGAGCCGGCGGTCGACGTCGTGAACAAGATGGGCCCCGACTACTTCGTCGTCTCGACCGACTATCCGCATTCCGACGGCGCGTTTCCCGACGCGATGCACGAATTCTTCGGCCTGCCGTTCGGTCCTGAGGTCCGCCGCAAGATCCTGTGGGAGAACTGCGCGCGCCTCTACAACATCGCCACGCCCGCCGCCGGGCTGACGAAGGACATCCGCGTCTCGGCGACCCGCGGATAGCGCTCGGCATCGCGTGAAGACGAAGGTCGCGTGGATCGTCGGCGGCACGCTTGCCGCCACGCTGGTGGTGTGGTGTGCCTGGCTCGTCCTGACGGAGTCGGGCGCGTACCAGCTCGTCGTTCGCCTCTCCACGGACCACGCGTTCCTCGAGCAGACGCTCCAGGAGTGGGACATCCTGGCGCCGATCATCTTCATCGGCTTCCAGGCGCTGCAGGTCATCATTTCTCCGATCCCGGGCGAGCCCGTGGGAATCCTCGGCGGCTATCTGTTCGGCCCGTGGGGCGGGTTTTTCTACTCGATGATCGGGCTCACCCTCGGATCGCTCGTGTCCTTCGCCATCGGCCGCTGGCTCGGCGTCCACGTCGTCCGCAAGCTGGTGAACGCGGGCACGTGGCAGCGGATCGGCTTCATCGTCGAGTCGAAAGGCGCGATCATCTGCGCGGTCATCTTCGCGATTCCCGGTCTCCCGAAAGACGTGACGTGCTACCTCTTCGGGGTGAGCACCATTCCCTTCTGGGTCTTCGCCGTGGTCTCGACGCTCGCGCGCACGCCGCACACCTGGGTGCTCTCGATGCAGGGCGCCCAGGCCGCATCAGGCGAGTACGTCGAGCTGCTCGTGCTCACCGCCGTCGTCCTGCTGGTGGTGCTGCCGGCGTACTACTACCGCAACCGGCTCATGGACTGGCTTCGCGGCAAGGGCGCGCGCGCCCCGGGTGGCCGTGTAGAATCGGGCAACGACAGAAGGAGACCGTCATGAGCAAAGGACTCGGACGCCGAGATTTCCTCAAGCGGATGACCGCGCTGGGCGCGGCCGGCGTGCCGGCGTTGTCCTCGGGGTGGTCGATCCCCGCTTACGCGGGCGGCGCGACAGGAGGGGCTTCGATGAAGGCGGCCTACGATCCGGCAGCGAAGTTCGACATCAAGGTGAGCGAGGTCGAGGTCCGGCGCGCGGCGAGCGGGCGGATGCTCATGGCGCGCATCTATCAGCCGCAAGGGGTCGGACCGTTTCCGACGCTTCTCGATCTGCACGGCGGCGCCTGGAACAACAAGGACCGCACGGCGAACGAGCCGATGGACCGCGCGGTCGCGGCGAGCGGTGTCCTGGTGGTGGCCGTCGACCTGACGCTCGCGCCGGACGCCCCGTATCCCGCGTCGGTGCAGGACGGCAACTTCGGAGTCCGCTGGCTCAAGTCGAGAGCCGCCGACTGGAACGGCGAGGCGGCGGGCCTCGGCGTGCTGGGCAGCTCCAGCGGCGGTCACGTCGCCGAGCTCCTGGGCATGCGCCCGCGCGACGCGCGCTACAACGCGATTCCGCTGTCGACGGCCCCGGGCGTCGACGCGACGGTGGCGTACGTGGCCACGCGCTCCCCGATCAGCGACACCTACGCACGCTACCAGCAGGCCGAGAAGATGAAGCGCGAGTCGATGATCAAGAGCAACAAGACGTACTTCCGCCCCTGGGAAACCATCTTCGAGGGCAATCCGCAGCAGATCCTCGATCGGCGCGAGCCGGTGACGCTGGTCCCGCTCCTGATCATGCAGGGCGCGCTCGACGACAACGTGCTGCCGGCCGTGCAGGAGAAGTTCGCGGCGTCGTACCGGGCGGCCGGCGGCGAGTGCGACCTGCACGTGTTCGAGGGGTGCGAGCACGAGTGGGTCGCCAAGCCGGGACCGCAGACCGGCCGCGCCCACGAGATGGTGAAGGCCTTCATCGCGCGGCAGCTGGCGGCGGCGCGCCGAGCGTAGGCGCGGCGCCGCCGTCACCCCGCTCGCCGCCGGCGGGCCCGACGCCGGACGGCCGACTTGCGCCCGCGATCGATTCGGGAACACTGTTCGTATGGGCAAGGAGCGCCAGGCGCCCTGCGCGGGATCGCCGGGCGGCCGATCGTGCTCAAGCGCTACGTCGACGGTGCCGAGGGCGCGCCGTTCTTCCAGAAGCGGGCGCCCACGCAGCATCCGGACTGGATCGAGACCGTCGAGCTCAGCTTTCCTTCGGGCCGCACGGCAAGCGAGATCGTCGTGCGCGACGCGGCGCAGCTCCTGTGGATCGTCAATCTGGGGTGCATCGACCTGAACCCGCACCCCGTGCGCGCCGCGGACCTCGAGCATCCTGACGAGCTGCGCGTCGATCTCGATCCCGGCCCGGCCTCGAGCTGGGACGACGTGCGGCGCGTGGCCCTGAGCGTTCGCGACGTGCTCGAGCAGCACGGCCTGCGCGGCTGGCCCAAGACGTCGGGCTCGCGCGGTATGCACGTGAACGTCCGGATCCACCCGCGCTGGAGCTTCGACCAGGTGCGCCGCGCCGCGCTGGCGCTGGCGCGCGAGGTCGAGCGGCGCGCGCCCGAGCGGGCGACCAGCAAGTGGTGGAAGGAAGAGCGCCACGGCGTCTTCCTCGATTACAACCAGAACGCCAAGGACCGCACCGTGGCGTCCGCGTGGTCGGTGCGCCCCACCGCCGATGCGCGCGTCTCGATGCCGCTCCGCTGGGACGAGGTCGCCGACTGCGATCCGGCGGCGTTCACGCTCGGCACGGCGCCGCGACGTCTGGCCGAGCTTGGCGACGCGTCGGAAGGCATCGACGAGGCCGCGGGATCGCTCGAAGGTCTTCTCGAGCTGTCGGCCACCCACGAGGCGGCGGGCCTCGGCGACGCGCCGTGGCCGCCGCACTACAAGAAGCAGGAGGACGAGCCGCCGCGCGTCGCTCCGTCGAGGCGAAGAACCGCCGTGGACGCGACCGAGAAAAAGGGCGGCGCGCGCCGGCCCGCGCACCCGCTCATCACCATCGCGAAGGCACAGCGCGCCGAGGACGCGCTCGCAGGGCTCGAGCGCTGGAAGGCACGCCATCCGGAGGCGGCGGGGCGGCTCGAGGTGGACGACGTGCTCGTCGACTCGATGCGCGGCCGCTCGAGCACGTGGACGCGCGTGAGGGTCAACCTGCGCCACGTCCCGGAGGGCGAGCGTCCGGCCGAGGAGGCGCCGGATCCCGACTACGATCCGTGGCGCGCGCCGAACACGCGCTCGAGCTCGTAGGCGGGCGTGACCTCCAGCTGGTCGTAGCGGCAGTCGCGCGGGCGCTTGTCCGGGCGCCAGCGCACGAACTGCGCGGCGTGGCGGAAGCGCGTTCCCTGCATGTGGTCGTACGCGACCTCGCAGACGCGCTCGGGCCGTAGCGCCTCCCAGCTCAGGTCCTTGCCGCGGTTCCAGCGGCTGCTCGCGCCCGGCCGGCGCTGCCCCGCGGCCTCCGCCTCTTCCGGCGCCTCCGCCCAATCGCGCCAGGGGTGGCCCTCGAGCGCGTTCTCCCGGAGCAGCGCCAGCTCGGCGACCAGCGCCTTGCGCACGGCGTTGGTGAACGAGGCGGTGACGCCGACGTGGTGCAGGGTGCCGGCCTCGTCGTAGAGGCCCAGCAGGAGCGAGCCGACCATCGTGCCCGCGCCGTTCTTGTGCCAGCGGAATCCTGCGACAACGCAGTCCGCCGACCGCGCGTGCTTGATCTTCAGCATCGTGCGCTCGCCGGCGCGGTAGGGCGCGTCCAGGCGCTTGGCCATGACGCCGTCGAGCCCGGCGCCCTCGAAGCGACGGAACCAGTCCTCCGCGACGGCGCGGTCGCGCGTGGCCGGCGACAGGTGCACCGGGGGGGCCGCGCCGGCCAGCGCCCGCTCGAGCCGTTCGCGCCGCTGCGCGAGCGGCATCGGGCGGAGATCCTCGTCGCCGAGCGCGAGCAGGTCCCACGCCACGAAGGACGCCGGCGACTCGGCGGCCAGGAGCTTCACCCGCGACGCCGCGGGATGAA
>QHSM01000729.1 GCA_003221595.1 Candidatus Rokuibacteriota bacterium
CGCGTGCGCCGAGGCGCTGGGCGGCTCGGTGGTGGGCGTGGGCTCGCTGATCGACCGGAGCGGCGGCGGAGCGCAGTTCCCCGTGAAGCGCGCGGCGCTCGCCAGCGTGAAGGCCACGACCTGGAAGCCCGACGAGTGCCCGCTCTGTCGGGCCGGCAGTCAGGCGGTCAAGCCCGGCAGCCGCGTCTAGCAGGCTGCTGAAAAAGGCCCATCTGCTTCGTTGGCGCCGCCTCGCATCTGGGCCTTTTGAGCAGCCTGCCTGACTTTCAGTGTCGTGCCTAACGAATCGCCGGGGGGGGTCAGGGGCTCTGGCCGTCCAGCACGCGTCCGACCAGCTCGCCCAGCGCCTGCAGCGACAGGTTGGACTTCACGAAGTAGCCGGACACGCCCAGGCGGTTCACCTCGGCAATGTCCTGCTCGCGCGACGAGTTCGAGAGAATGAGCACCGGCACGCCGCGCGTCGCCTCGTCGCCGCGGAGCGCGCGCAGCACCTCCAGGCCCGAGAGCTTCGGCATCAGCATGTCGAGCAGCACGATGTCCGGCCGCTCGCTCCGGGCCAGCCGGAGCCCTTCCTCGCCGTCCGCGGCGGTCGTGACCGTCAGCCCGCGCTGACGAAGACTCGCCTCACACGCCCGCCGCAGGAACCGATCGTCCTCCACCAGCAGAACCCGTTTTCCCGTCGTCTCCATGGAAGTCACCCGCTGACTGGGAGCGTGAGAATGAACGTCGATCCCCGGCCTTCCTGGGACTCGCACCAGACCTGACCGTCGAGCTTCTCGATGATCAGGCGCACCAGGTAGAGACCCAATCCCGTTCCCTCGGTTTCGACCGTGTGCGCGTTGTCGGCCCGGTAGAACTTCTCGAAGAGCCGCGCCACACCGCCCTCCGGAATGCCAATGCCGCTGTCGGTGATCGTCCAGCGGGCCGTCGCGCCCGCCGCGCGGCCGAGGGCGATCGAGATGACGCCGCCGGCCGGCGTGTACTTGATGGCGTTGGAGGTGAGATTCAGGATGACCTGGCGGAGGAGCTGCGGATCCGCCGGCACCTCCGTCGCGTCGCCCGCGCCGGTCACCGTCAGCTGGTGTCCTTTCTCGCGGATGAGCGGCGCGAGGTCGTCCAGCACGCCCTTCGTGAGCTTCGACAGGCTCGTCGGCTGGAGCGTCATGCTCAGCTTGCCGCTCTCGAGGCGCGAGATGTCGAGCAGGTCGTTCACCAGCCCGATGAGTCGCTCGGCGGCCGCGCGCGCGTCCGCGACGTAGCTTCCGGCTTCGCCGGCCATCTCGGGCGTCTGGGCGGCGAGCTCGAGCATCCACTTGATCCCGGCCAGCGGCGTGCGGAGCTGATGGGTGACGAACGAGACGAAGTCGGTCTTCATCTGGCTCGCCTGTCGCTCGAGCGTCACGTCGCTGAGCGTCAGCGTGAGCCCGACGATGCTGCCCGCGGCGTCCCGGGTGGGCTGGGCGGTCCAGTGGACGGTGTGCCCGGTGCGCCGGAGCTCGACCTCCCCCTCGCCGCCCCGGTCCGGATCCCCCAGCAGCGCCGCGAGATCCTCGAACACGCGATCGTAGTCCGGCAAGCTGCTCCGGGCGTTGGCCAGGACATCCGCCATGCGGGTGCCGATGACCCGGTCCGCGTCGAAGTTGAGCAGCTCGCCCGCCTGCCGATTCGCCGCCTGGATCTCCCCGGTGCGACTGACGAGCACGATGCCGTCGGACGTCGAGTCGAAGATCTGCGCGAGCCGCACCCGCTGCGTCTGCGTCTCCTCGTAGAGCCCGGCGTTCTCGAGCGCCGTCGCGAGCTGGTCGGCGTAGGACGTGAGCAGGCGCGTCTCGGTGTCCGGGAACAGCTGCGGCGCCGTGTAGTAGAGCAGCAGGATCCCGAGCACTCGCTCGCGCTGGCCCACGATCGGAAACGCCGCGATCGAGCGCACGCCGTGCGCGATGTTCGCGGGATGGACGAAGTCGGGGTGCTTCGTGACGTCACGCAGGAGCAGCGGCGCCCGCGTCTGGCGCACGTAATCGCTGATCCCGCCCCGCCGCCCGGGATCGCCGGGCTGGCCCGGCGACACCCAGTGACCGAGGCTCCGGCCGACGCTCCCGTCCTCGGCCAGGAGGTGCATGCGCGCGCCGCTGGCGCCGAAGGCCTGGGCCAGCTCCTTCAGCGCGCCGCCGAGCATCGCGTCCACCTCGAGCGTGCGGTGCAGCGCGCGCGCCGCCTGGTTCAGGAGCACCAGACCGTCGGAGAGCGTCTTGGCCTCGCGCTCGCGGCGCCGGGTCTCCTCGAAGTGGCGCGCGTTCTGGAGCGCGAGGGTCGCGTGGTCGGCGAGCGTGGAGGCGAGCTGGACCTCGCGCGGGCTGAAGTCGTGGGGCGCGAAGAAGTACACGACCAGAACGCCGTGCGTCTCCTCGCGGCTGATGATGGGCACTGCCAGATAGGCGCGCGGCGCCGAGGCGTCGACCAGCCGCTGGGTAGCCGGCGAGTGGCGGAGCGTCGCGTCCGCCAGCCGGTCCCGGGTCCACACGGGCTGGCGCTCCAGGTAGGCGCGGCCGGCGATCCCCTCGCCGGGACGGAGCGCGAGCCCACGGGTCAGCTCGGCCGGCAGGCTAAGCCCGCGGTGGAAGACGAGCGCCTCGCGCGACACGTCGTACATGAAGACCCCGAC
>QHSM01000730.1 GCA_003221595.1 Candidatus Rokuibacteriota bacterium
GACGACAGCGCGCCGAGCACCTGCTCGGGGTCAAGATCCCGGCCGGGATCGACGATCAGATGCGGCTGCGCATCAGCGGCGAGGGCTCGAGCGGGCTCAATGGAGGACCTCCGGGCGATCTCTACGTGCTCGTCCGCATTCGCGAGCACGACCTGTTCGCGCGGCAGGGCGCCGATCTGTACTGCGACCTTCCCGTCTCCTTCGCCAGCCTGGCCCTCGGTCACGAGGTCGAGGTGCCGATCCTCGGCAGCACGACGAGGCTGAAGATTCCCGCCGGAACCCAGCCCAACGACATCCTGCGGCTTCGCGGCAAAGGCATGCCCCATCTGCGTCAGCGCGGGCACGGCGACAGCTGCTATCGCATCGTCTTGGAGGTCCCCCAGAAGCTCAACGCGAAGCAGCGGGAGGCGCTCGCGGCGTTCGAGGCGGCCTCGAAGGAAGAGCGGGGGCCGCTGGCGTCGGCGTTCTTCGAGCGGATGAAGAAGCTGCTCGGCTGAGCCGATGTCATCCTCCGGCTTCTGGGAGCTCGCCGTCGGCGTCTCCGCCGACCTCTCGGAGGGGCTGACCAATCTGGTGTGGGAGCTCGGCGCCCTTGGTGTGGTCGAGGAGGAGCAGCCGGGACAGGGCGCGCGGCTCCGCGCGTTCTTCCCGGGAACCATCTTCGCGAGCGCGCTGGAGGCGCAAGTGCGGGCGTACCTCGACGGCCTCCGCGAGCTGGGATTCGAGCCTCCCACCGACGTGAGCGTGGTCGCGCTCGCCGATGAGAACTGGGCGGACGCCTGGCGCGCCCATTTCACCCCGCGGCTCGTCGGACGGCGGCTCTTGATCCTGCCGCCGTGGGAGCAGCCCGCGGCGAACGGCCGAATCGTGATCACGATCGACCCGGGGCGGGCGTTCGGTACGGGTCATCACGGCAGCACCATCGGCTGCCTCGAGGCGCTCGAATCGGTGATCGAGCGCGACCGCCCGTCGGGGATGATCGACCTGGGCACCGGCTCGGGCATCCTGGCGATCGCGGCCGCGCGGCTCGGCGTGCGCGCCGTTCTGGCGGTGGACGACGACCCCGACGCGGTCGCCGCCGCAGTGGCCAACGTCGCCCGCAACCACGTCGCCGACCGCATCCGGTGCGCGCTGGCCGACGCGGCGCGATTCGACGAGGCGCCCGCGCCGCTGGTGGTCGCCAACCTGCTCTCGGCCGCGCATCGACGGCTCGGCGCCCAGTACGCGCGCGCGCTGCGGCCGGGCGGGACGCTGCTGCTCGGCGGCATCCTCGACGGCGAGGGCTCCGACGTCACCGCCGCGCTCGGCGACCACGGGTTCGTTCCTCGCGAGTCGCTGTCCGTGGAGGGCTGGACCACGCTGGAGCTCCGTGCGCCGCTTCACGATCACGCCTGAGCGGATCGCCGGCGGCCGCGTCGCGTTCGACCGCGGCGAGTCCCGTCATCTCTCACGCGTGCTGAGGCTCCGCTCGGGCGACACCGTGCTGGCCGCCGACGGCACCGGGCGCGAATACACCGTGCGCCTCGAGACGGTGGGCGAGCAGGCGACCGGCACCGTTCTCGGGGTCGCCGCGGGCGCGAGCGAGTCGCCGGTCCAGATCACCCTGGTGCAGTCCGTGCCCAAGGGCGACAAGATGGAGTCGATCGTGCGCGCGTCCACCGAGCTGGGCGTCGCGCACGTCGTGCCGGTGCTGACGACGCGTACCGTGGTCACGCTGGAGGCCGGACGCTGGCGCGACCGCGCGCGGCGCTGGCAGCGGGTCGCGGCGGAGGCCGCGAAGCAGTGCGGCCGTGCGGTGATCCCGACCGTGAGCACGCCCCGACCGCTCGCCGACGTGCTGGCGCGCGACGAGCCCGCCGAGCTCCAGCTCTGCCTCTGGGAGGGCGCGACGACGATGGCGGGGCCGGGCGCCGAGCCCGAGCGTCCGCCCGGAAGAGCACTGGCCGCGAGCCTGCCGCCCAGCCTGCCCGCGGGCGCGCGCATCCGGCTCCTCGTCGGTCCCGAGGGCGGGCTGAGCCGTGAAGAAGTCGAGAGCGCGCAGACGCGCGGCTGGACGATCGTCGGCGTCGGACCGCGTATCTTGAGAACCGAGACCGCGGGGCCGGCGATCATCGCGGTGCTGCAGGCGCGCTTCGGCGATCTGGGCTCGGGCGGATGAGCGCGCGCGCGCCGGGCTGGAAGCACTTCGAGACCGAGGCCGACGTGGGCGTGGAAGGGTGGGGCCCGACCCGCGCGGCGGCGTTCGCGCAGGCGGCGCTCGGCGTGTTCGCGCTGATCGTGAAACCCGAGGAGGTCGCGGAGCGGGAGCACCGCGAGGTGCGGGCGCAAGCTGATTCGCCCGAGCGCCTGCTCGCGAGCTGGATCAACGAGTGTCTCTACGTGCACGAGATCGAGGGCTTCGTCGTTCGCCGCGTCGAGGTGGACACCTGCACGACCACGCTCGTCCACGGGCTGCTCCACGGCGAGGAGCTCGACCCCGGACGCCACCGGCTGGGGACCATCGTCAAGGCCGCGACCCTGCACCAGCTGGTCGTGGCCGAGCAGGAGGGTCTCCATCGGGTCAGTGTCGTCGTCGATGTGTGATGTCTCGCATCGGAGACAGACGGGCGTCTCTCCCGTGTCATCGACACCACCCCGGAGTATTTCGCCGTTACACGATGCTTTAGAAATCACATAGTTTCCGATCGGCGGGCCTGTGGCACCCTCGTTGCTATTTCCGGTTACGGTCTATGCGACAGCATACGATTCGCAAGCCGGTCGGCATCGAAGGTATCGGCCTCCACTCGGGCAAGGTCGCCCGGATCACTCTCTGTCCGGCACCCGTTGACTCGGGCGTCGTGTTCCGGGCAAGCGCCACGGGTGAGCGGATCCCGGCGCGAGCCGACAGCGTCGTCAACTCGCACTACGCGACCACGGTCGGCGTGAACGGCACGCGGATCCAGACGGTCGAGCATCTGATGGCGGCCGTCTCGGGGTTCGGCGTCGACAATCTCGAGATCGAGGTGGACGGGCCCGAGATCCCGGCGCTCGACGGAAGCGCAAAGCCGTTCGTGGCGCTGCTCTCGCTCGCCGGCCGCGTCCAGCAGTCGGCGCGGCTGCGGCCGCTGACGATTCCGTGCCTGCTCCGGGTCGGCGACAACGGCCGGTGGATGCGGATCGTTCCATCGGACACGTTCCGCATCAGCTACACGCTCGACAACGAGCACCCGGCGATCGGGACGCAGGTCCTGTCGTGGACGCCGACCGAGCGGTCGTTCGTCGAGGACTTCGCGCCGGCCCGCACCTACGGCTTCCTGAAGGACCTCGGGCTCATGCGGAAAAACGGCCTGGCGCGGGGAGGCTCCCTGGACAACGCGATCGTGCTCGGCAACCGGGGCGCGCTGACCGGCCTGCGCTACCGCGATGAGTTCGTCCGGCACAAGATCCTCGACCTCCTCGGGGACCTCGCTCTCCTGGGCCGCCCGCTCCAGGGGCACGTCATCGCCCGGAACGGCGGCCACGCGCTCAATCTCGAGCTGGTGCTCGCGATCCAGCGAGCCGTCGGGCTCGAGCGGCGGGCCGTGCTCGAGGCCGCCGCGGCCTTGGAGAACGGCGTGCGTCACGAGAGCTTCGTCCCGGCCCCCGGCCTCGCCGCGATCTAAGCCGCCCGTTCGGCCTGTATCCCCGCTATATAATGGCCCGTTCGCCGTATGCGTGGCTTGGGGCTCGTCTATCACCTCGGTGCGGCGGCGATGGTGCTGGCCGTTGCGGCGCCCGCCCGCGCCGAACTGCGTATCAGCGACCTGGACGTTTTTCTCAACGACCATGAAGTGACCGTCCACGTCGTGCTGCTGGGGGTGCTGCCCGCCGGCCTCTCCGAGGGTATTCAAAGCGGAATCCCCGCCCACATCCGCCTCGACATCGAGCTCTGGCAATATCAGCGCATGCTCCCCGATCGGCTGCTCGTCACGAAGACCGTCGAGCGGGCGCTCGCGTACAACGTCGTCACTCGAGAATTCAAGGTGGCGGCGCTCAAGGGGGAACCGCGCCTGGTCCACACCACGCGCGACCTCCGGGACGCGCAGCGGGTCCTCTCCGACATCCGGGGCGTCAAGATGACGCCCGCCGCGGATCTCGATCCGAACGCCGTCATCTACGTGCGCGTCAACGCCACCACGGCGCTGAACGGCGAGAATACCTTCGTC
>QHSM01000279.1 GCA_003221595.1 Candidatus Rokuibacteriota bacterium
GGAGAGCCGGGTGTCCGAGGTCCGCGAGGGCGTCGTGCGCACCTACACCGTGCGGCCCGAGGATTTCGGCCTGGCGCGTGCCTCGATCGGCGAACTGCTCGGCGGCGACCGTGAGCAAAATGCCGAGATCATTCGCGATATTCTCCGCGGCGAGCCCGGGCCGCGCCGCGACATCGTGCTGATGAACGCGGCCGCCGCGCTCGTGGCCGGCGCCAGGGCGCGCGACCTGAAGGAAGGCGTCGAGCTGGCGGCCCGGTCTATCGACTCGGGTGCCGCCCGCAGCAAGCTGGAGAGCCTGATCCGCCTCACGCGAGAGCTTGCGACCTGAGAGGTCACTGACCTAGAATAGATCGCGGCACGCCCAAGTTCCCTTCGGCGTTGCCGTTCCTCTCCCGAACCTGGCGATTCGCGATCGGGCTCCCGGTAGAGAGTTCTAGAACACCGAGGTTCCATGAACGGCGTCGGATCGAACGGTCGGCTGAACGGTCGAG
>QHSM01000280.1 GCA_003221595.1 Candidatus Rokuibacteriota bacterium
CGCCAGCTCGCGAAGAGCTTTGGCGTCACGCTCATGACCCTGCGCCAGGCGCTCGAGCTCCTCGAGCGCGAGCACCTCATCACGCGGCGCCACGGACTCGGGACGTTCGTCGCCGCGCCGTCGATCGACTACGACATCCTCCAGCTCCAACGCTTCGCCGGCGATCTCTCGGCCAAGGGCGAGCACGTCGCGACGCGCCTGCTGGGGACCCGGTTCGCGATGGCCGACCAGCGCGTTACGGAGGCGCTGCGCAGGCCGGCCCCGGCGCGGGTGCTCGTGGTGGAGCGGCTCCGGCTGGTCGACGACCGCCCGCTGAGCCTTCAGCGCTCGTTCCTGCCGTCGCCCATCGGCGATGAAGTGGTGCGGGCGGACCTCGCGCTGACGCCGCTCCACCACGTGCTCGAGTTCAAGCTGGGCGTCGTCATCTCGCGCGCGCACGAGACGGTCGCGGCGGTGCGGCTCGGCCGCCGCGAGGCGCGCGAGCTCGGGTGCCGCGCCGGCGAGCCGGCGTTCGAATCCGAGCGCGTCTCGTACGACGCCGCCGGCGCGCCGATCGTCTTCGACCGCGTGTTCATCCCGGGCGATCGCTTCCGGATCACCCGCGAACTCCGTTACGAAGGAGCGACCTCATGAAGATCCTCGTCACCATCAAGCAGGTGCCGGACACGGCGACCCAGGTGAAGATCGCGGCCGACGGCAAGTCGATCGATACCACCGGCGTCACCTGGATCGTCTCGCCGTACGACGAGTTCGCCGTCGAGGAGGCGCTGCGCATCAAGGAAAAGCGCGGCCAGGGCGAGGTCGTGGCGGTCTCGCTCGGCCCCGATCGGGTGAAGGAGGCGCTCCGCTCCTGCCTCGCGATGGGCTGCGATCGCGCGATCCACCTGAACGACCCGGCGTGGGCGGCCGCTGACACGCTGGCCACGGCCCGCGCGCTCGCGGCGGTCGTCAAGCAGGAAGGGCCGCAGCTCGTGCTGTGCGGCCGCCAGGCGATCGATGACGACATGGGCGCCGTGACGGCGCAGCTCGCCGAGCTGCTCGGCTGGCCGTGTGCCTACTGGATCATGGAGGAGGCGATCGACGCCGACGGCAAGTCCGTCCGCGCCGCCCGCCAGGTCGAGGGCGGGCTCGAGGTCTTCGACCTCCCGCTGCCGGCCGTGCTCGCCGCGCAGAAGGGACTCAACGAGCCGCGCTATCCGACGCTCAAAGGCATCATGGGCGCCAAGAAGAAGGAGATCAGGGACGTGAAGGCGGCCGACCTCGGAGCGGCGCCCGAGCCGCCGCAGCTCTCGATCGTCGGACTCCAGGCTCTCCCGCCCCGGCCGCCCGGACGCATCATCCAGGGCGACGTGCCCACCGCGGTGAAGGAGCTCGTCCGCGCCCTGCGCGAGGACGCCAAAGCCATTTAGCGAAGGGGAAGAGGGAACAATGCCGAACGCGTTCTGGTGCCTCGTCGAGGACGATCGAAACGGCTCGCCGAAGAAGGTCATGGCCGAGGTCATCGGCGAAGCCTCGCGGCTGGCGCCCGGGCGGGCCGAGGCCGTGTGGCTCACCGACAAGGCGAGCGAGGCCGGCCTGAAGCAGCTCGCCGAGTGGGGCGCCGCGAGAGTGCTGCTCCTCGAGCACGCGGCGCTCGCTCCGTACCGGAGCGAAGTGTGGGTGGCCGCCGCCGCCGAGCTCGCGGCCAAGGAGGCGCCGAAGGCGATCTTCGCGCCCGTGACGAGCCGCCAGCGCGAGTTCGTGGCGCGGCTCGCCGCGCGGCTCGGCGTGGGCCTCGCCGCCGATTCGGTCGGCTTCGCGCTCGAGGGCGACACGCTCGTCGCGACGCGCCCGGTCTACGCGGGCAAGCTTCTCTCGAAGGTGACGTGGGCGAAGGCGCCGTGGGTCGCGACGCTCAGGCCCAACGTGTTCCGTCCCGCCGAAACGCAGACCGGAAAGACCGCGCCGGTCGAGCGTCCCGCGGTGGCGACGGCCGCCGCCCAGATGAAGTTCGTGGAGCGGCGCGAGGAAGTCTCGACGGGGCTCCCCGAGCTGACCGAAGCGGAGACGGTCATCTCGGGCGGCCGCGGGATGAAGGGGCCCGAGAACTACGTGATCCTCGAGGAGCTGGGCCGCGTGATCGGCGCCGCGGTGGGCGCGTCCCGCGCCGCCGTCGACGCCGGCTGGCGGCCGCACCGGTTCCAGATCGGACAGACCGGCCGGACCATCTCGCCCAAGCTCTACCTGGGCTTCGGCGTCTCGGGCGCGATCCAGCACCTGGCCGGGATGCGAACGTCGAAAGTCATCGTCGCGGTGAACAAGGACCCGGAGGCGCCGATCTTCAAGATCGCCGACTTCGGCCTCGTCGCCGATCTCTTCGAGGTCGTGCCCGAGCTCACGAAAGAGTTCAAGAAGCTCCTGGAGAAATAGACCAAGGCTCATGCGACTGGAATTGACCGGCGAGCAGCAGATGATCCAGGCGACGGTCCGGGAGTTTGCCGACGCCCAGATCAGGCCGATCGCCGCCGAGATCGATCGGGACTGCCGCTTCCCGCACGAGACGGTCAAGGGCATGGGCGAGCTCGGGCTCATGGGCATGGTGATTCCCGAGCGGTGGGGCGGGAGCGGGGCCGGCGCGGTGGCGTACGTGGTGGCCCTCGAGGAGATCGCCAGGGCGTGCGCGAGCCACGCGGTTGTCATGTCGGTCAACAACTCGCTCTACGGCGACCCGCTGTACCGGTTCGGCACGGACGCGCAGCGCGAGCAGTTCCTCCGGCCGGTCGCCTCCGGCCATGCCCACGGGTGCTTCGCGCTCACGGAGCCCCAGGCCGGCTCCGACGCGACGAACCAGGCGACGATCGCGTCGCGCGACGGCGATCATTACGTGCTCACCGGCCGCAAGCGCTTCATCACCACCGGCCGCGAGGCGTCGTTCGCGCTCGTCTTCGGCCAGACGGATCGCGCCCGCGGGCATCGCGGTATCTCCGCCTTCGTCGTCGAGAAGGGGACGCCCGGCTTCACGGTTGCCAGGATCGAGGACAAGCTCGGCATCCGGGCCTCCGACACCGCCGAGCTCGTCTTCGACGACTGCCGCGTGCCGGCCGCGAACCGCCTCGGCGAGGAGGGACAGGGATTCCGGATCGCCCTGTCGGCGATCGACGGCGGCCGGGTCGGCATCGCCGCCCAGGCGGTCGGCATCGCCGCGGGCGCGTACGAGCGATCGGTGGCCTACGCGCGGGAGCGCCGATCCTTCGGCGTCCCGATCGGCGAGCACCAGATGGTGCAATGGATGCTGGCCGACATGGCGGTGGCGATCGACGGCGCCCGGGTCGGCATCGCCGCCCAGGCGGTCGGCATCGCCGCGGGCGCGTACGAGCGATCGGTGGCCTACGCGCGGGAGCGCCGATCCTTCGGCGTCCCGATCGGCGAGCACCAGATGGTGCAATGGATGCTGGCCGACATGGCGGTGGCGATCGACGGCGCCCGGCTGCTCACGCTGCGCGCCGCCGCTCTCAAGGAGGCCGGCCGTCCGTTCGGGACCGCCGCCGCGATGGCCAAGCTCTTCGCCGCCGAGATGGCGATGAAGGTCACCACCGACGCCATCCAGGTCCACGGCGGCTACGGCTTCATCAAGGACTACGAGGTGGAGCGCGCCTTCCGCGACGCGAAGATCACGCAGCTCTACGAGGGAACCTCCCAGATCCAGAAGCTCGTGATCGCGCGCGCGGTGCTGCGAGGTGATCATGACAGAGCGTGAGCGCTGGCCCGAGCGGCCGGCGCGCTTCGAGACGCTGTCGGGCATCCCGGTCGAGCCCCTGTACACGCCGGAGAGCCTCGCCGGCTGGTCGCCGGCCGAGCAACTGGGCCGTCCGGGCGAGTATCCGTTCACCCGCGGCGTCTATCCCACGATGTACCGCGGGCGCCTGTGGACGATGCGGATGTTCGCCGGCTTCGGCCGTCCCGAGGACACCAACGCCCGGTTCAAGTACCTCCTGGCCCAGGGCCAGACCGGGCTGTCGACCGCGTTCGACATGCCGGCGCTGATGGGGTACGACGCGGATCACCCGCGCGCGCGGGGCGAGGTCGGCAAGGAAGGCGTGTCGATCTCCACGCTCGACGACTTCGAGCGCCTGTTCGCCGACATTCCCCTCGGCGACGTCACCACGTCGATGACGATCAACTGCACGGCGTCGGTCGCCCTCGCCATGTACCTGGCGGTCGCCGAGAAGCAGGGAGTCGCGTGGGACCGGGTCGGCGGCACCATGCAGAACGACATGCTGAAGGAGTTCATCGCCCAGAAGGAATGGATCTGCCCGCCCGAGCCGGCGGTGCGCATCGTCGTCGACATGATCGAGTTCACTGCCAAGCACGTGCCGCGCTTCAACCCGGTCTCGATCTCCGGCTATCACATCCGGGAGGCCGGCGCGACCGCGGTGCAGGAGCTCGCGTTCACGCTGGCCGACGGGCTCGGCTACGTCGAGGCGGCGTGCGCGCGGGGGCTCGACATCGACAGCTTCGCGCCGCGGCTCTCGTTCTTCTTCGACATTCACAACGACTTCTTCGAGGAGATCGCCAAGCTCCGGGCGGCCCGGCGCCTGTGGGCGCGCTTCATGAAGGAGCGCTTCGGCGCCACGAAGCCCGAGTCGATGCGGCTCCGGACGCACACCCAGACCGCCGGGGTCTCGGCGACGGCCCAGCAGCCGCTCAACAACGTGGCGCGCGTCGCCCTGCAGGCGCTGGCGGCCGTGCTCGGCGGCGCGCAGTCGCTTCACACCAATTCCTACGACGAGACGTGGGCCTTGCCGACGGAGGAAGCGGTGACGGTCGCGCTGCGGACCCAGCAGATCATCGCGGAGGAATCCGGCGTCGCGATGACCATCGATCCGCTCGGCGGCTCGTACTACCTCGAGACGCTCACCAACAAGATAGAGGCGGCGGCGCACGAGTACATCCGGAAGATCGACGCCATGGGCGGCATCGTCCGGGCCATCGACACCGGCTACCCGCAGCGCGAGATCGCGGACGCCGCCTACCGCTACCAGCTGATGGAGGACCGTAACGAGAAGGTCGTCGTCGGCGTCAACAAGTACGCGATGACGGAGGGACACCCCATCAACTACCTCAAGATCGACGCCGCCGTCGAGCACGAGCAGGTGGAGCGCGTTCGCCGCTTCAAGGCCTCGCGCGACGCGGCCAAGGTGGAGCGGCGGCTCAAGCAGCTGGCCGAGGCGTGCCGCGGGACGCGCAACGTGATGCCGGTGCTGATCGACGCGGTGAAGGATTATGTGAGCCTCGGCGAGATCGCGGACGTGTACCGGCAAGCATTCGGCCTCTATCGCGAGCCGATCATCTTTTAGGGCGGGAGCAGCAACGCAGATGCTGCGCAGGGTGAAGGAGAGATGAGATGAGTGAGCCGATCAGGATCACACGGGCGACGGTGAAGAAGCAGAAGCCGAAGGACAGCGAGCTCACGTTCGGGACCGTCTTCACCGATCACATGTTCGTCATGAACTTCCAGGAGGAGAAGGGCTGGTACGACCCGCGCGTCGAGCCGTACGGGCCGCTCTCGATGGACCCGGCGGCGGCGGTGCTGCACTACGCCCAGGCGGTGTTCGACGGTCTCAAGGCGTTCCGCGGCCGCGACGGCCGCGTCCGCCTCTTCCGACCGCAGAAGCACGTGGACCGGCTCATCCAGTCCTCGAACCGCCTGTGCATCCCGCCGCTCGATCCCGAGCTCGCGCTGAGGTCGCTCGTGACGCTCGTCGGGCTCGAGAAGGACTGGGTGCCCTCGACGGTGGGAACATCCCTCTACGTTCGCCCGACGATCGTCGCCAACGAGGCGTTCCTCGGCGTGCGGCCGGCGAAGTCCTACATCTACTACGTGATCCTGTCCCCCGTCGGCGCCTACTACCCCGAGGGGATGAATCCGGTGAAGATCCTGGTGGTCGACAAGTACGTCCGCGCCGTCGAGGGCGGCGTGGGCAGCGCGAAGACCGGCGTCAACTACGCGGCAAGCCTCTTCGCCGCCGAGGAGGCGAAGCACGCCGGGTTCACGCAGGTGCTCTGGCTCGACGGCCGGGAGCGCAAGTACGTCGACGAAGTGGGCACGATGAACATCATGCTGAAGATCGGGGACGAGATCGTCACGCCGCCGCTCAGCGGGACGATCCTGGCCGGCGTCACCCGCGACTCGGCCCTGACGCTGATGCGCGAGTGGGGCCTGCGGGTCGCCGAGCGCCCGATCGCGATCGACGAGGTGGCCGCCGCCGCGCGCAGGGGCACGCTCGAGGAAGTCTGGGGCACCGGCACCGCCGCCGTCATCTCGCCGGTCGGCGAGCTCGCCTACAAGGGCGAGCGGCTCGTGATCAACGAGGGCAAGATCGGCAAGCTTACCCGGAAGCTCTACGACGCGATCGTCGGCATCCAGTACGGGACGGCGCCGGATCCCCACGGCTGGACGGTCCCGGTCTAGGTGACGGCCATGAGCGACTGCGTCTTCTGCAAGATCCGCGACGGACAGATTCCGTCGATCAAGCTCCACGAGGACGCGCGGACGCTCTGCATCATGGACATCAACCCGCTCAACGTGGGCCACTGCCTGGTCCTCACCCGGGCGCACGCGCCGACGATCTTCGACGCAGACCCGGCCGATCTCGCGGCCGCGATCACCACCGCGCAGCGGGTCGCCCGGGCGCAGCAGACGGCGCTCCGGCCCGACGGGCTGAACATGCTGCAGGCCAACGGCGCGGCGGCCTTCCAGTCGGTGCCGCACTTCCACCTGCACCTCATCCCGCGCTGGACCAACGACGGCAAGGGGTTCGACTGGAAGCTCGTCCCCGGGGACCGAGACCAGGTCCAGAAAGCCGGCGAGAAGATCCGCGCCGCGCTCGCCGGAGGCGCATGATGGCCGAGCGGGCGATTCGCGTCGTCGTCGCCAAGCCGGGGCTCGACGGCCACGACCGCGGGGCCAAGATCGTGGCGCGGGCGCTGCGCGACGCGGGCTTCGAGGTGATCTACACCGGGCTCCACCAGACGCCCGAGCAGATCGTCGCCACCGCGGTCCAGGAGGACGCCGACGCCATCGGGCTCTCGGTCCTCTCCGGGGCCCACAACTATCTCTTCCAGCGCGTCCTCGAGCTGCTGGCCGAGCAGGGCGCCGGCGACATCGCCGTCTTCGGGGGCGGGATCATCCCGCCCGAGGACATCGCCGGCCTCAAGGCGATGGGCGTGAAGGAGCTCTTCACGCCCGGCACCTCGACCCAGGACATCGTCCGCTTCGTTCGCGAGCACATCCGCGCGGCGGTTTGAGCGTGGACTTCGAGCTGACCGCCGAGCAGCAGCAGGTCCGCGAGGTCGCCCGCGCGTTCGCGGAGGCCGAGCTCGGCGACAAGATCGCCCCGTTCGACGAGCGCCACGAGTTCCCGCACGAGATCGTGAGGAAGCTCGGCCCGCTCGGCTTCCTCGGCGTGCTCGTGCCCGAGGAGCTCGGCGGCGCCGCGCTGGACTACGTGTCGTACGCGCTGATCGTCGAGGAGCTGTGCCGTGGCGACGCGTCGGTCGGCATCACGATGTGGGCGCACAACTCGCTCTGCACCAACCACATCGCCACCTTCGGATCGCCGGAGCAGAAGCGGCGGTATCTGCCGCCCCTGGCCGCCGGCCGGGTGCTGGGAGCCTGGGGCCTCACCGAGCCGGGCTCGGGCTCGGACGCCGCGGCGCTCGTCACGCGCGCCGAGCTCCGCGGGGAATCGTGGATCCTGAACGGCAGCAAGGCCTTCATCACGAACGCCTCGGTCGCCTCCACCGCGGTCGTCATGGCCCGTACCGACGGCGGGCGGAGCCGGGGCATCTCGGCCTTCGTCGTCGAGCGCGGGGCGCCCGGCTTCACGAGCGGCAAGCCGTATCGCAAGCTCGGGCTGCACGCCTCGGACACCGCGGAGCTGATCTTTCAGGACGCCCGCATCCCCGCCGCCAGCCTGCTCGGCGAGCGCGGTGCCGGGTTCGCGCAGGCCATGACGGTGCTGGAGGGCGGGCGCATCGCGATGGCGGCGATGGGCGTGGGCATCGCCCAGGCGGCGGTGGATCAGGCCACCCGGTACATGCGGCAGCGCACCGCGTTCGGCAAGACGCTCGCGGAGTTCGACGGTCTTCAGGGCATGATCGCCGACGTCGCGACCGACGTCGAGGTGGCGCGCCTGCTGACGCTGCGCGCGGCCTATTTAAAAGATAGCGGCCGGCCGGCGATGCACGCGGCGGCGATGGCGAAGCTGTTCGCGTCGGAGGCGGCGATGAAGGCGGCGACGAAGGCCGTGCAGATCCACGGCGGCGCCGGGTACATCTCGGAATTCCCGGTCGAGCGCATCTTCCGGGACGCGAAGCTCACCGAGATCGGCGAAGGCACGTCCGAAATTCAGCGCATGGTCATCGCCCGGGAGATCCTCCAGCTCACGTGACGGCCTCCCGCGGCGAGCTGATCGCCATCGAGGGCGTCACCAAGCAGTACCTCACCACCTCGGGCCCCGTCGAAGCGCTCCGCGACGTCTCGCTCGCCGTCGGCGAATCCGAGTTCTGCACGCTGATCGGTCCCTCCGGGTGCGGCAAGTCCACGCTCCTCGGCATGCTCGGCGGCCTCGTGACGCCCGACGCCGGGCGCCTCCTGGTCGACGGCGAGCCGGTGAGGGGGCCGGATCCGCGTCGCGTCGCGACCGTGTTCCAGGACCCCGGTCTCTTCCCGTGGCGCACCGCTCTCGAGAACGTCGAGCTCGGGCTCGAGCTGCAGGGCGTCGCGGCGGCGCGCCGCCGTCGGGTTGCCGGCGAGCTTCTCGGCCCTCTGGGCCTCGCCGGGTTCGCGGAGAAGTACCCGCGCGAGCTGTCGGGCGGGATGAAGCAGCGCGTGGCGATCGGACGCGCGCTGGCGATCGACGCGCAGATTCTGCTGATGGACGAGCCGTTCGGCGCGCTCGACGAGCAGACGCGTCTCCTGATGGGTGAGTGGCTCCTCGACATCTGGCGCCGCACCCGCAAGACCATCATCTTCGTCACTCACAGCCTGCACGAGGCGCTCTTCCTGTCGACCCGCGTCGCGGTGATGACGGCGAGACCCGGGCGGATCAAGGCGGTGCTCGAGCTGCCGATGGAGCA
>QHSM01000731.1 GCA_003221595.1 Candidatus Rokuibacteriota bacterium
GAAGCTGAAGTGGCGGATGTCGAGCGAGGAGGTGCTCGATCAGTTCGAGACCCGCAAGGGCCAGAGCTTCCTGGACGTCGAGACGGTGAAGAAGCGGGTGCGCACTTTCCTGCCGGCGGCCCTGCGCGACGTTCCGTTCGAGATCGACATGGCGCTGCAGGACCCGCGGCCGCTGAACCCCCTGAAGATGGGTGACCGGCAGATCTACGTGTACGACTCCTCCACCAAGCGCGTCTCCGAGGAGCCGCTGACCGAGATCTTGAAGTATCTGCCGGGCAAGGTCGCGCAGTGCCGGATCTTCGCGATGAGCCACGAACGCGACGCCGAGCTGGCCCTGGCGCTGAAGCGCGCGCTCAGCGAGGAGCCGCCCTCGATTCTGACCAACGTATGATGAGCTGGCGGTTCGTCACGTTCGCCGCGCTGTTCGTCACCTGCCTGCTGACCGCCAACATCATGGCCGCCAAGCTCATCTCCCTCGGGGGCGTCGTGCTCACGGCCGGGATCGTCGTCTTCCCGGTGTCCTACATCGTCGGCGACGTGCTGACCGAGGTGTGGGGCTACGCGGCGGCGCGGCGCGTGATCTGGCTCGGCTTCGCCTGCAACGCGCTGATGGTCGCGGCGATCTGGCTGGGCGGCGAGATCCCGAGCGCGCCGTTCTGGAAGGGCGGCCCGGCCTACGCCGAGATCCTGGGCCAGACGCCGCGGATACTGCTGGCGTCCTTCGTCGCCTATCTGTTCGGCGAGTTCGCCAACTCCTACGTCCTGGCGAAGATGAAGATCATGACCCGCGGACGCTGGCTCTGGACGCGCACGATCGGGTCGACGGTGGTCGGGCAGGCGCTCGACACCGCGGTGTTCGTCGCGCTCGCCTTCGGCGGCTCGGTGCCGGCGGGTGCCTTGACCGGGATCATGGTCGGCCAGTGGATCGCGAAGGTCCTCTACGAGGCGGCCGCCACGCCGCTCACGTACGCCGCGGTTGCCTGGCTGAAGGCGAGCGAGCGGACCGATACGTACGACTACGACACCGACTTCAACCCGATCAGGCTCTGACGTGACCGAGCGCCTGTACTGGCCGAGCTGGTTCCTCGCGGCGCTCCTGACCGGAGTCGTCGCGGGCTTCATGCTCGGCCACGCGCTGATCCTGGCGCGCTTCGTGGACTGGCTGCTTCTCTCGGGGGCGCCGGCCCTGGGCCAGGCCTATCCGTCGTTCCGGGCGTCGGCCGGCCGGTCGGGGCTCGACGCGTACTACGCCGTCGCCGGCTTGCAGGTGCTGGGAACGAGCGCGTTCCTGCTCGTGGCGCTGGCGGCGGGCCGCCACCGGACGGCCGCACTGGTGGCGGGCGTGGCGGGCGCCCTCTGGATCGCCGTCCACTACGCCTCGGGATTCGGCGCGCTCGAGGCACTCGTGGTGCGGAGCGCGGCGGACGTGCCGCGCGAGGTCGTCGGCCGATTCGTCGGCTGGAACGCGCCGATGCACTTCTTTCACGCCGTGACACTGACGGTGGCGCTGGGAGCGCTCCTCTCGGTGCCGCTGGCGGCGCTGCGCGGGAGAGGCTAGGCCATGGAGAAGTTTCGGGGCGTCGACTACTACGGAATCGAGAGCCTCCTGTCCGAAGAGGAGCGGATGATCCGCGACGCCGTCCGCGACTGGGTCGAGGCCGAGTTCGTGCCC
>QHSM01000732.1 GCA_003221595.1 Candidatus Rokuibacteriota bacterium
AGAACAACCTCTTTCAGAGGTGGTGGCACAACGTCCAGACTCCCCACTGGGACCACGACTCGTTCGCCATCAACTACATCGGGCACCCGTACTTCGGCTCCGCGTACTACACCCGCGCCCGCGAGCGCGGCTTCGGCGAGCTCGATTCGCTCGTGTACGCGGCGCTGGCCTCCGCGATGTACGAATTCGGCACCGAGGCGCTGTTCGAGAGGCCGTCCTACCAGGATCTGATCTCCACCCCCATCGGGGGCGCGCTCATCGGCCTCGCCCTGGAGCCGATCCGCAGCTGGATCAAGCTCAAGCCGGATCCGAAATGGTACGACCAGCTCTTTCTGGCCGCGACAGATCCGATCGGGCTGCTGAACGGCATGTTCGAAAGAGCGCTCGGCATCAAATCGGATCTGCGGGTCGACCTCGGGCAAGGAAACCGGATCTATGTCCAGCTGCGCTTGAACTGGAACTGAACGCCGAAGGGAGGGTCACATGACGACGATGCTGACTGCGGTGCTGATCGCGAGCTCCATGCTGCTTACCCAGTCGCCGGCCTTCGCCCAGTCGCCGACGACGACCGCCCCGGCCGAGAAGGCGCCGGCCGAGAAGCCGACCGGGAAGGGCGCGGCGTCCGTCACGAAGGTTCGCGGGACGGTCGCGGCCGTGGACAGGGACGCCGGCACCGTCACGCTGAAGGGACCGAAGGGCCGCACCGTCACGATCGAGGTCAAGGACAAGCAGAAGCTCGACATGATCAAGGTGGGCGATCCCGTGGTGGCCGCGTACGTGGAGGCGGTGGCCTTCCGCGTCCAGAAGGCCGGCTCCGGCGCGACCCCCGGCGTGACGACGCAGGAGACGCGAATCAGCTCCAAGCCCGGCGAGACTCCCGCCGGTGCCGTCGGGCGCGAGGTGACCGCGACCGTCACGATCACCGCCATCGACAAGAAGGCGCGCACCGTCACGGTCAAGGGCCCGCAAGGCGGGACCGAGACCATCAAGGCCAAGGACCCCAAGAACCTCGAGGGCCTCAAGGTGGGGGACATGGTCGAGATCACCTACACGCAGGCGCTGGCGATCTCGCTCGACAAGTCCGGCAAGTAGCCGCGACGCACAGGTCTCGGCTCGAACCTCGGAGGAGGACTATGAGATCGGGGTGGATGGCGCTCCTCGCGGCTCCGCTCGTGGCCGTCGCGTGGGCGGGAGCCCCCGCCGAAGCGGAGTGGGCCCTCGACGTCTACGGGGGCGCGGCGTGGACCCAGTCGGCGGACCTCAACGTCAGCGGGCGGGACAACACCGGCGCCACCGTCGACGCGACGATCTTCGACATCAAGACAAACACCGGGGTGACGGCCGGGCTCCGCGCCGGGTACTGGATCGACAAGCTGCCGTTCGTGGGCCTCGGCCTGGACCTCTTTTTCTTCTCGATCCCGATTCCCGCCCAGACGGCCTCCGGCACGGGCACGCTGACCAGCGAGATCCGGGACGAGCCGATCACCATCAATGCCGCGGGCCAAGCCCGGGTCCCCTCCGTGACCCTGCCCGCGCTCGGTTTCTCGCCGGAGATCCGCCTCCGCTGGCCGCTCATCAAGTCCAAGGATTATCCACAGGGCGTGCTGCAGCCCTATCTCACCGGCGGGCCGGCGTGGGCATTCTCGCTGGCGGGCGATCGCGTCGATCTCAAAATCGGCGGCAAGTTCGGCGCCGGCCTGTCGGTCACTCTCGTCCGGTTCGTGGCCCTCTTCGCGGAATACCGGTACACCTTCTTCCCCGGCTAC
>QHSM01000733.1 GCA_003221595.1 Candidatus Rokuibacteriota bacterium
AAGGGCGCTCCGCCCGGCTACGTCGGCTACGAGCGCGGCGGTGTCCTGACGGAGGCCGTGCGCCGGCGGCCCTACAGCGTCGTCCTGCTGGACGAGGTCGAGAAGGCGCACCCCGACGTCCACGAGATCTTCTTCCAGGTCTTCGACAAGGGGTTCATGGAGGACAGCGACGGCCGCTTCATCGACTTCAAGAACACGGTGATCTTGTTAACGTCCAACACCGGCACCGACCGGATGATGCAGCTCTGCAAGGATCCCGAGCTCCTCCCCGACCCCGAGGCGCTGGCGAAGGCGGTGCGCGAGCCGTTGCTCAAGGTGTTCCCGCCGGCGCTGCTGGGCCGGCTCGTGGTCGTGCCGTACTACCCGCTGCCGGACAGGATCCTGGGCGACATCGTCCGTCTGCAGCTCAACCGGATCGCCCGGCGCATCGGCGAGCAGCACAAGGTGCCGTTCACGTACGACGACGCCGTGGTGAAGCTGGTCGTCTCCCGGTGCACGGAAGTCGAGAGCGGCGGCCGCATGATCGACGCGATTCTCACCAACACCATTTTGCCGCGGATCAGCGAGGAGTACCTGACCCGGATGGTGAGCGGGCACCCGCTGGGCGCCATCACCCTGTCGGTCCGGAACGGCGACTTCGCGTTCGATCTCGCATGAGTACGACCATGGCCCGCATGATGGAGCTCTCCACCCCCCTCGGGAAAGATCTGCTCTTCCGCGAGCTGCGCGGCCGCGAGGAGCTCGGGCGTCCGTCGGCGTTCGAGCTCTCGGCCCTGTCGACCCGGGCCGACATCAAGCCGAGCGATCTGCTCGGCAAGAGCGTCACGGTGAAGCTCGAGCTCGTGAAGGGCGGCTTCCGCTACTTCAACGGCTACGTCACCCGGTTCTCCCAGGGGACCATCCTCGGGAAGTACTACGAGTACCAGATGACCGTGAGCGCATGGCTCTGGTTTCTCACGCGCACCGCCGACTGCAAGATCTTCCAGGAGAAGACGGCCCCCGAGATCATCAAAGAAGTTTTCGGTGATCACTCCATGGCCATCTTCGAGGACGCGCTCACCGCGACCTACGTCAAGCGCGACTACTGCGTGCAGTACCGGGAGACCGACTTCGCGTTCGTCAGCCGCATCATGGAAGAGGAAGGCATCTACTACTACTTCGAGCACAAGGACGGCAAGCACACGCTCAAGCTGGTCGACTCCGAGTCCGGGCACAAGAAGCTCGAGAACAAGGCGAGCATCGCTTACTATCCCCCGGGCCGGGCGATCCACGGCGACGAGGAACACATCCAGTCGTTCCGGCAGGTCCAGCGCATCGAGCCCGGCACCGTGGCGACGCGCTCGTTCGACTTCACCAAGCCCAAGGCCGACCTGGGGGTGAAGGCCCAGAACGTCCAGCAGCATCAGAGCGCGGACTACGAGATCTACGACTACCAGGGGGACTACGTCCTGGCGGACAACGGCGAGCATTTCGCCAAGGTCCGCGTCGACGAGTTCCACACGGAGTTCGAGGTGGCCGAGGCCGAGACCGACGTACGCGACATCGCGGTCGGCCGGCTCTTCGGCCTCACCAACGCCCCGCGCAAGGACCAGGAGAAGGACTATCTCATCGTCAGCGCCGACTGGGACGTGCGCAACCACGCCTACGAGGCGTCGATCAACGAGGACGCGGCCTACAGCTGCACGATGACGGTGCTCCAGAGCAAGCAGCAGTTCCGGCCGGCGCGGTCGACGCCCCGCCCCACGATGGGCGGGCCGCAGACCGCGGTGGTGGTCGGGCCGAGCGGCGAGGAGATCTACACCGACAAGTACGGGCGGGTGAAGGTCCAGTTCCACTGGGACCGCTACGGCAAGAAGAACGAGAACTCGAGCTGCTGGATGCGCGTCTCCAGCCCGTGGGCGGGTGCCAACTGGGGCGGCGTCGCGATCCCGCGCATGGGCCAGGAGGTCGTCGTCGACTTCCTGGAGGGCGACCCCGATCAGCCCCTCATCGTCGGCCGCCTCTACAACGCCGACCAGATGCCGCCCTATGCCTTGCCGGGCAACATGACCCAGACCGGCATCAAGACCCGCTCCAGCAAGGGCGGCGGCGCGGCGAACTTCAACGAGATCCGCTTCGAGGACAAGAAGGGCTCCGAGCAGGTCTTCCTCCACGCCGAGAAGAACCAGGACATCGAGGTCGAGAAGGACGAGACCCACTGGGTCGGGCAGGATCGGAAGAAGACGATCGACCGCGACGAGACCAGCCATATCAAGCACGATCGCACCGAGCGCGTTGGTAACAACGAAACGATTATGATCGAGGCCAACAAGAAGGTAACGGTCGTTCGCGACCACGAAGAATCGGTCGGCGGCAACATGACGATCGGCGTTGCGCAAAATCTTACCGAGACGGTGGCCCTGAACAACGCGCAGACGGTGGGCGTGGCGATGGAGCTCACGGTCGGAGCCGCTCTCGCGATCAGCGTGGGCGCCGCCATGACCGAGACCGTAGGGGTCAGCAAGAACCAGGC
>QHSM01000654.1 GCA_003221595.1 Candidatus Rokuibacteriota bacterium
TTGTCGACGACGGCATAGACGTTGCCGGCCACGCGGCTCGAGACGAACAGCGTGCCCTTGTCGCCCCAGACCATCTCGCGCGCGTTGTTGATCCCGTGCGCCCACAGCGACACCTTGAAGCCGGCCGGAACCTTGATCTTGTCGACCGGGATCTCGCCGGCGGCTTTGGGCGCCGGCGGCTGCGCGATGGGCGCCAGCGTCGAGTCCGCCATATTGGCCGGCTGACCCTGCTTCCAGGTCGGTGCCGGCTGCGGCTGAGGCTGCTGGGCGTCGGCGAGCGGGCCGATGGCGAGCGCAAGAGCGAGGAGGACCGCGACCGAGGTCAGCGTGATGCGCAGCATGGGGAGCCTCCCTTCGGAGATCGGGTCGAGAATGATCCGCGCGGAATTCCGCTGCGGCCGGACGATACGTCGCGGACCTCGGCTTGTCAAGATTGGGGCGCGTGTGTAGCATGCTCGCCCAACCCATGAGGCGTGCTCTGGCGGCGGTGCTCCTTGGCCTGCTCGGCGTCTTGCCGGTGTCGGCGCAGCCGCCGGCCCCGCAAGAGCCGCCACCGCAGCCGGCCCCGGCGGAGCCGCCGGCTGCACCGGAGCCGCCAGGGCAACAACCCGCCGCGCCGCCGCCGATGGTGCAGCAAGCGCCGGCCCAGAAGCCCGACGACCCGACGCGACTCGAGCCGGTCGTGGTCACGGTGACGCGCACTCCGCAGCGGGCCGGTGATGCGCCCGCCAGCGTGACGGTGCTGACCCGCGAGGACATCAGCCTGTCCCCGAGCCAGACCCTGGACGACCTCTTGCGCCAGGTCCCGGGCTTCAGCCTCTTCCGGCGCTCGTCGAGCCTCGTGACGCACCCGACGACCCAGGGTCTCTCGCTCCGCGGCATCGGCCCCAGCGGGACCAGCCGCGCCCTCGTCCTGGTCGACGGAATCCCGGTCAACGACGCCTTCGGCGGCTGGGTCTACTGGGACCGTATCCCGCTGCAGGGCATCGAGCAGATCGAGGTCGTCCGCGGCGGCGGCTCGAGCGTCTGGGGCAACTACGCGCTCGGCGGCGTCGTCCAGGTCCTCACCCGGCGGCCGACGGAGCGCGCCCTTTACTTCGACGGCAGCTACGGCCCGCAGAACACGCAGAACTTCGATCTCTCGCTGCACGAGGTGCAGGGGCCGTTCCGCGTCGCGCTCGAAGGAAGCTACTTCAAGACCGACGGCTACTTCGTCGTGAAGGATTCCCGCCGGGGCTCGATCGACATCGATGCCGAGTCGCGTCACACGACGTTCAACGGACGGGCCGAGATGGTGCTCTCGCCCGAGGCCTCGCTGTTCATCTCCGGCACGTACTTCGACGAGGACCGCGGCAACGGCACGCCGCTCCAGAACAACGGCACGACCTACGGCGGAGGCGCCTTCGGCGGCCGGCTGGGCACGACGACGTCGGGGGCCGGCGAGGTTCGGCTGGCGCTCTACGCCGACAACCAGCAGTTCGGCAGCACGTTCTCGACCCAGGCGCTCAACCGCAACTCGGAGACGCTCGCGCTCGATCAAAAGGTGCCCACGACCTCCGCCGGCGGCTTCCTCCAGTGGAGCCGCCAGCTCGGCAACAACCTGATCTCGGCCGGCGGCGACACCCGCTGGGTCACCGGCGAGACCATCGAGGACGTCTTCAACAACGGCGTCTACCTCCGGACCCGCGTCGCCGGCGGCAAGCAGCTCCTGACCGGCGTCTACGTGCAGGACGTGTACACGCCGCTTCCGGTGCTGGAGCTGGTCGGCGGCGTCCGCGTCGACTACTGGTCCAACTACAACGGCAACCGGAAGGACACGCCGCCCCCGGCCGGCGTGCCGGCCCGGCAGACGTTCGGGGACAGCGAGCGGTTCCTCACGAGCCCGCGCGGCGCCCTGCTCTTCCACGCGACGCCCACCACCGACCTGCGCGCGTCCATCTACCAGGGCTACCGCGTGCCGACGCTCAACGAGCTGTACCGGGTCTTTCGCGTGCGGAACGACGTCACGGTGGCCAACCCGTCGCTGAGCCCGGAGCGGATGACCGGCGGCGAGCTGGGCGTGCAGCAGCGGTGGGGGCCGTTCGAGGGCCGCGTGACCGGATACTGGAACGACGTGAAGGACCTCGTCGCCAACGTCACGCTGACCACGCGACTACCCGACTGTCCGGTAGGCACCACGTGCCGGCAGCGCCAGAACCTCGAGCTCTCTCGCATCCGCGGCGTCGAGGCGGAGCTGGAGTTCCGATTCGCGCGCGAGTGGCGCCTGCTCGCGAGCTACCTGTTCACGGACGCGCGGGTGGTCGACGCGCCCCAGCAGCCCGCCCTCGCGGGTAAGCGCCTGGCGCAGGTGCCCATGAACTCCGCCACCGGCTCCGTCCGCTTCACGCGCCCGGACTGGTTCAACGCGACGCTGACCGGCCGCTTCGTCGGCGACCAGTACGAGGACGACCTGAACACGCTGCCGCTCGGGAGCTACTTCGTCGTCGACTTCTTCCTGTCACGCAACTTCGGCAAGTGGCTCGAGGCGTACCTGGCCATCGACAATCTCTTCGACCAGGTCTACACGACCGGCCGGACCAGCGAGGGGGTCATCTCGA
>QHSM01000657.1 GCA_003221595.1 Candidatus Rokuibacteriota bacterium
ATCGCCTCGGCGACGATGCGCCGGTGGTCCTCGTCGCGCAGGCTCCGGCGCACGAGCTTCTCGGCGACCGCGGTGGCGAGGTCGGCGACCTCGCGCCGCAACTCCTCGCGGGCCCGGCGCACGTCGGCGTCCATCTGCGCCTTCGCGCTCTCGACCAGCCGCTGCGATTCGGCGCGGGCCGCCTCGACCAGGCGCTTGTGCTCCTCGGAGGCTTCCTTCATGGCCTGGGCACGGATCGCCGCCGCCTCGGCGTGCGCCGCGCGAAGCCGCGTCTCGTTCTCCTCCTGCTGCCGCATCGCCTCGGCGCGGGCCGCCTGCGCTTCGTCCAGCGACTTCTGGATCGCCTGCGTTCGCTCCCCCATCTTGGCGAGGAACGGCTTGTAGAGGAGCCGCTTGAGAATGAACAGGAGGATCAGGAAGTTGATGGCCTGGACGATCAGCGACTTGTCGAGGCTGATGAGCCCGCCCTCGTGGCCGCCCTCGCTGGCCGCCCACGCCGCGGCCGGGCCGACGAGCGCCAGCGCGACGCCGAGGCATACGACGACGACGATCCCTCTGAGGTCATGCAGACGCATTCGGCGGTCTCCTCGATCACGAGATGCCAGACGAAGGTTTGTGAAAACTATCACTCAATCGCGCCCGGTGTCAATCGTCCGGGGCGCTTAGGACGGGTGCGCGATGACCCCGCCCCCGACCACGACGTCGCCGTCGTAGAAGACGACCGACTGGCCCGGGCTGGCCGCCCGCTGCGGCGTATCGAACACCACTTGCGCCCGGTTTCCCTCGAGGGCGCACACGGTCGCCGCGGCCGGGCGATGGCTGTGGCGGATCTTCGCCTCGACCCGCAGCGGTGTCCGCGGCGGCTCGCACGCGATGAAGTTCACCGCCTCGGCCACGACGCGGTCGCTGTCGAGGTCCCCCGCCTCGCCCACCCGGACGGTGTTGCGCTCGGCGTCGAGATCGACGACATAGAGCGGGCGGCCGGTCGCGAGACCGAGGCCTCGTCGCTGGCCGACCGTGTAGGCCGCGATCCCGGCGTGCG
>QHSM01000656.1 GCA_003221595.1 Candidatus Rokuibacteriota bacterium
CGACTTCCTGCAGGTCGACCGCCGCCTCGTAGCCCGCCAGCTGGCGCTTGATGATTTCGCTGATCTCTCCGGCCCTGATCATCCCGTTCTCCTCCCCTACCCGTGCTCGAGTCGGTCTCGCAGCCGCGCGAGCTGACCGTCCAGGCTTCCGTCGACGAGCAAACTTCCGACCTCGGCCACGAATCCGCCCAGGAGCTCGCGATCGGCGACCTCCTCGAGCACCACCTGCTTGCCGCCGAGGACGCGCCCGA
>QHSM01000655.1 GCA_003221595.1 Candidatus Rokuibacteriota bacterium
CGCCGGCCGGATACCGCCGTAGAAGAGATCGGACTCCAGATAGATCTGGCCGTCGGTGATCGAGATGACGTTGGTCGGGATGTAGGCGGACACGTCGCCGAGCTGGGTCTCGATGATCGGCAGCGCCGTGAGCGAGCCGCCGCCGAGCTCGTCGTTGAGCTTCGCCGCGCGCTCGAGCAGCCGCGAGTGGAGATAAAAGACGTCGCCCGGATACGCCTCGCGCCCGGGCGGGCGCCGCAGCAACAGCGACAGCTGCCGGTACGCGGTCGCGTGCTTGGACAGATCGTCGTAGATGCAGAGCGCGTGACGCTTCGTGTCGCGGAAATACTCCCCCATCGTGACGCCCGTGTACGGCGCGATGTACTGCAGCGGCGCCGGCTCGGACGCGGAGGCCACGACCACCGTCGTGTACTTCATCGCGCCGGCGTCCTCCAGGATCTTCACCACCTGCGCAATCGTCGAGCGCTTCTGACCGATCGCCACGTAGAAACAGAAGACGTCCTGGCCCTTCTGGTTGATGATCGTGTCGACGCCGATCGCCGTCTTGCCCGTCCCGCGGTCACCGATGATGAGCTCGCGCTGCCCGCGCCCGATCGGGATCATCGCGTCGATCGCCTTGAGCCCGGTCTGCAGCGGCTCCTTGACCGAGCGGCGGTCGACGACCCCCGGCGCGTAGCGCTCGATCGGCCGGAACTCCTTGGCGCTGATGGGGCCCTTGCCGTCGATCGGCTCGCCGAGCGCGTTCACCACGCGACCCACGAGCGCCTCGCCGACCGGCACCTGCGCGATGCGGTTGGTCCGCTTGACGATGTCGCCTTCCTTGATGAGCTTGTCGTCGCC
>QHSM01000658.1 GCA_003221595.1 Candidatus Rokuibacteriota bacterium
GAAAGAGCAGCGCGGTCACGCGCTCCACGCCCACGAGAACCGCTCCGACGCCCAGGCCGACGACCGGAAACCAGACAGCGGCGCCGCCGAAGGGGTTGGCACGGCCCGGCGCCGCGCCGGGGATGGGAACGATCGTCAGGTACCGGGCGGCGGCGACGAGGCCCGTCACGTCGCGAATGCTAGCACGTTCTTCTTGACGCCCCGGCCACCGCGAGGCGACAATTTCTTGCCAGAATCAACCTCACCCGAAGCGCGAGAGGCACCGCATGAGCGTGACCAGCGTAGCTCAGAAGTGGGTGTCGGAAGCGGCCGGGATGACGCAGCCGTCACGCGTCGTCTGGTGCGACGGCTCCAAGGCCGAGTACGACGGGCTCATCGAAGCCATGCTGGGGGACGGCACGCTGCTGCCGTTGAACCAGAAGACCTACCCGAACTGCTATCTGCACCGGAGCCATCCGTCCGACGTCGCGCGCACCGAGCAGCTCACGTTTATCTGCGCCCGCGAAAAGGACGCCGCGGGTCCCACGAACAACTGGATCGCGCCCGTGGAGGCGAAGGCTACGGCGGGCGCGCTGCTGCGCGGAAGCATGCGGGGGCGGACGATGTACGTCATCCCCTACCTCATGGGTCCGGCCGGCTCGCCCATGAGCCGGGTCGGCCTGATGGTCACCGACAGCGCCTACGTGGTCGCGAGCATGCACATCATGACGCGCGTCGGCCAGGTCGCGATCCAGCACATGCGGCGCGACGACGACTTCATCGCCGGGCTGCATTCGCTCGGCGACCTCTCCCCCGACCGCCGCCTCATCCTGCATTTTCCCGAGGAGCAGCTGATCTGGAGCGTGGGGTCCGGCTACGGCGGCAACGCGCTGCTGGGCAAGAAGTGCCACGCCCTCCGCATCGCGTCGTGGCAGGCGCGCCAGGAGGGATGGCTCGCCGAGCACATGCTGATCATCGGCGTGGAGGATCCCGAGGGGCGCATCACCTATCTGGCGGCGGCCATGCCCAGCGCGTCCGGCAAGACCAATCTCGCGATGGCGGTTTCACGCCTGCCGGGCTGGCGCGTGTGGACGCTGGGCGACGACATCGCGTGGATGTGGGTGGACGCGAGCGGTCAGCTGCGCGCGGTGAATCCGGAGCGCGGCTTCTTCGGCGTCGCGCCCAACACGAGCCCGAAGACGAACCCCAATGCCACGTCCATGGTGCGCTCGAACACGATCTTCACCAACGTGGCCATGACGGCGTCAGCCGAGCCGTGGTGGGAGGGCCTCAGCCCCGCCCCGCCCGGCGGACTCACGGACTGGCAAGGCCGGCCGTGGAAGCCGGACGGTGGGCCCGCCGCCCATCCGAACTCCCGCTTCACGGTGGTGGCGCAGCAGTGTCCGTCCATCGCTCCGAACTGGGAAGAGCCGCAGGGCGTGCCGATCTCCGGCGTCATCTTCGGCTCGCGGCGCACGGGGGTCATCCCGCTCGTCTTCGAGGCCTTCGACTGGTCGCACGGCGTCTTCCTCGGCTCGGCGATGAGCACCGAGACGACGGCCGCGATCACCGGCAAGGTCGGGGTCGTTCGCCGCGATCCCATGGCGATGATCCCGTTCTGCGGCTACAACATGGCCGACTACTTCGGCCACTGGCTCGCCACCGGACCCCGCCTGAAGGCGCCGCCCCGAATCTTTCGCGTGAACTGGTTCCGTCGCGACGCCGACGGCCGCTTCCTGTGGCCGGGCTACGGCGAGAATGTGCGCGTGCTCAAGTGGATGGTGGAGCGGATTCGCGGGACCGGGCGGGCCGAGGAGACGCCGATCGGCTGGGTGCCGTCGCCGGGCGCCATCGACATCGGCGGGCTCGACGTGACGCCGGCTCAGCTCAGCGAAGCGCTGCGCTGCGACGGCGGGGAGTGGCTCCAGGCGCTCGACGAGCTCAGCGAGTTCAACAAGCAGTTCGGCGCGCGACTCCCCCGGTCGATCACCGACTCGCTCGCGCTGACCCGGCGCCGCTTCGGCGGCTGATCGGGCCGCGCTGCCGATCGCGTCGGGCGCCTAGGCCCCCGCGACTTTCTGGATGACGCGGCGAACCTCGCCGCGATCGAACGGCTTGCTCAGCCCCGGCACGCCCGTCTGCTCGAGGAAGGTCTGGATCTCCGCGCTCAGCACGTCGCCGGTCATGAGCACGAAGCGGCGGCAGAGATCGGGGAGCCGGCGCTCGAGCGCCCGGTAGAGCCCCGGTCCGTCGAGGTACGGCATCCGGACGTCGCTCAGGATCAGATCATAGGAAGTCCGCCCGAGCACCTCGAGCGCCTGGGTCCCGTCACTGACGGTGTCGACCGTGTGGTGATCGGCCCCGAGCATCTCGCCGAGGAGCTGGAGCACGAGCCGCTCGTCGTCGACGACGAGGATTCGCTTGCCGGTGACGGCGGGCGCCGTCTCGGCCGCGCGCTGGCCGGTGGCGGCCGGCGGCGCGACCACAAGCTCCACGCGAAAGATCGCGCCGTCGCCGGGCTCGCTGACGAGGGACAGCGTTCCGCCGTGCCCTTCGACGATACCGTGACAGAGCGAGAGGCCGAGACCCGTTCCCTGACCGACGGGCTTGGTGGTGAAGAACGGCTCGAAGATCCGATCGCGGATTTCCTCGGCGACCCCCGGGCCCGTGTCCTCGACGTCGACCCAGACGCGGGCGCGCGCCTTGTCGGCACGGGTTCGAAGCGTCAGCCGTCGCGGCGGCGGGGCCTTGCGCAGCTCGTCACGGGCGTTGGTGACCAGGTTGACCACGACCTGATGGAGCTGGTGGGGATCGGCCCACAGGACCGGCAGGCCTTCCTCCAGGTCCAGCTTCACCTCGATGCCGTCGACGCGAAGGTGGTACGCGAGCAGCTCGGCCGCGTCCCGCGCGATGTCGTTGAGACGCACCAGCTGGCGCTCGGGCGGATACTTCCGCGCCAGCGCCAGAAAATTTCGCACGATCGAGGCGCAGCGATCGGCGGCGTGCGCGAT